>JAGPVK010000061.1 GCA_018067055.1 Sphingomonadales bacterium
GGCGACGCGTGCCGCTTCCCAGATCTCTTCGTCGGTCGCTTCCCATTTGCCATAGCGCAGATTGTCGCGAGCAGAGGCGGCAAATAATACGGTTTCCTGAGGGACCAGCGCCATGCGCTTTCTGATCTCCGCCGGATCGGCCGAGGGCAGGGCAACGCCATCGATGCGCACGGAGCCGCTCTGCGGATCATAGAATCGCTGGGCGAGCTGGAACAGGGTCGATTTTCCAGCACCGGACGGGCCGACCACGGCAACCGTTTCGCCCGGAGAAACGGTCAGCGAAAAATTGGCGAGCGCCTGCGTGTCGAGGCGGGTTGGATAGGAAAAGCTGACATTGTCGAACGCGATCTGGCCGCGCGACGGCACGGGCAGGGAAATCGGGTTTTCGGGGGCGGCGATACCCGGTTTTTCGGACAATAGTTCCGCCAGCCGACCGGCTGCACCGGCCCCGCGCAGCAGGTCGCCATAGACTTCGGTCAGTGCGCCAAAGGCACCCGCGACCAAACCACCGGTGATCACGAAGGCGGCAATAGTACCACCGGATATGGTGCCCTCTGATACACCGATCGCGCCGCGCCACATCAGCATGGTGATGCCGGTAAAGATCAGGCCGATGACAATGGCGGTCATGGCTGCGCGCAGGCGGATCCGTCGCTTGGCAGTGTCGAACGTGGACTCGACCGCGCCGCTGAACCGTTCATGCTCGCGCTTTTCCTGTCCAAAAGCCTGAACGATCTTCATCGCGCCGAGGGTCTCAGCGATCATCGCGCCGACATCCGCGACCCGGTCCTGACTCGACCGGGACACATTGGTCAGTTTGCGGCCAATAAATACAATCGGCAGGATGATCACCGGAATCGCCAGCAGCAGTCCGGCGGTGAGTGCCGGGGCAAGCGTGAACAGATAGATGATCCCGCCGATCCCGATGACGATATTGCGCAAGGCGACAGACACGGTGGTGCCGACAACCTGTTCGATAATCGCGGTATCGGAGGTCATCCGGGATGCGATTTCCGATGGCCGGTTCTCTTCGAAAAAGCCCGGAGCAAGGCGGAGCAGATTATTCTGTACCGCGAGCCGCAGGTCAGCAACGACGCGCTCTCCCAGCCAGCTGACAAAATAGAAACGGAAGGCGGTCGCCACGGCCAGCACCGCGACTATTCCCAAAAGGCCCTGAAAATAGGGAGCGACATCGCCGTTGCCGGCAATAAAGCCCTTATCGATGATGGTCTTGAAACCGGCAGGTATCGACAGCGTTGCCATCGCAGAAACAATCAGCGCCAGCAAAGCAAAGGCTATTTCTTTCGGATAGGCGATAGCGCGATCGAACACCATGCGCAGATTGCCAATCTTCTTTAGCGGTGCGGGAGGGGTGTCGATTTCCGTCGAATTGGTTTTGTCGTTCATAAAAATCGCCTAGCAGCCCGTCCTATTTGTCACAATCAAAGCTTTGCTCCGAGGCCATGCGGAGCCGGTTGTCCGACCAAGATGGCGATGATGAAGAAAATACCAAGAGGAGCGTCAATCATATCTGGATCGCGGATGCTGTGAATGCAACGGCATAACGCTAGCCAAATGCCGAGAAATTGTTAAAAGCATAGGGGTTTCGGGCACAAGCCTCCCGGACGATTCGTGTAATTTTCGATCAAGGATGCTGCCCCTGTGAATCAGATTGCTTCAAAAGGTCAGCTGCGAATGTCGTTGCTGCGGTGGATATTGTTCATCGTCCCGATCACGGTGCTGCTCGGTTTCACCTTCAGCCAATTTGCCAATACCGGTGACGAGAACCGGTGGTTTCAGGCCTTGATCAAACCGGCTGCGCAACCACCGGGCTGGGCATTTGGTGCAGCCTGGGCGTTGCTGTATACGATGATGGGTACGGCTTTTGCCATGGTGCTCCATGCGCGCGGCGCACCGTTCCGCGGCCCGGCAATCATCCTGTATCTTTTGCAATATGCGCTCAACCTGTTCTGGCCGATCCTGTTTTTCGGCATGCATCAGGTAACCGCTGCTTTCTGGCTGCTCGTGATTGTTTTCCTTCTGGCCCTGGCAACGACGCTGGTTTTTGGCCGGATCCGCAAGGCCGCTGCCTGGCTGATGGTTCCCTATCTGGCGTGGCTGTGTTTTGCAGCCATTCTCAATATACAGATAGACTGGCTGAATCCGGGTGCGGAGACCCTTGTCGTTCCGGTAGCGAGAACCCAGATATAATATATATTTTTTCAGGCCCGAGCGGCCAGTGACGGAGTTTAACGACATGCAGAGCCAGAACCGCTTTTTCGATGATCTTTCCAAAGTTTTGAACGGCCTTGCCGGGACTGTGGCCGGGGTTGGCCGCGAAGCGGAAGCCAGTGCCAAGGAACGTGCCAAGGAATGGTTTGGCGGCATGGATTTTGTCTCGCGCGACGAATTTGAAGCAGTAAAGGAAATGGCTTCGAAAGCACGGGCTGAAGCCGATGCGTTGCAGAAGCGTGTCGATGCATTGGAAAAGAGCACTTCCGCACCGGTCAAGAAGCCAGTGGCAAAACGCACCGCTCCGCAAAAGCCAGCAGCTGCCAAAGCCGGTGGGCGCAAGCCTGCACCTCCCAAAACCGAGGGCTGAACCGCGCGACCGATCATCGATCGATCGCCGCTCATTATCCACAGCGTTCCCACAAACAATGTGATGGACGACGCCGGGTCACCTTGCCCTGCTCCGACGAGTGGGCCACTAAGCTATCATTTGCAAAGGATCTGGAACCGCAATGCTTGACGACCAATGGGAAGAGCTTGATCAGGATGAAGCGCCGCCCGTGGATATGCTGGCGGCCTTTTTCGAGGCGCGCGGCTGGTCGGTCAATCATGTCGGCGACGACGAACTGTCGGTCGAGATCAAGGGCAACTGGACGAGTTACCAACTGCGCGCGATCTGGCGCGATGAAGATCATGTCCTGCAAATTCTGCTGCTACCGGAAATCCGGGTGCCGGAGGATAAAACGACCGTCATTTACGAGACGCTTGGACTGATCAACGAACAGCTCTGGCTGGGCCATTTCGATCTCTGGTCAAACAGCAATGTCTTGCTGTTCCGTCATGCCACGCTGCTCGGCGGCAGCGGCTTGCTCGGTCTGGATCAGGCGCAGACGATTGTCGATCTGGCCATCGAAGAGTGGGAACGTTTCTATCCGGTCTTCCAGTTTGTCCTGTGGAGCGACAAGAGCCCGCAGGATGCGATCGAGCATGCAATGGTCGATACAGTGGGCGAAGCCTGATGCAGTGGCCCGACCGCGTCTGGATCATCGGATGTGGCAATATGGGCGGCGCTATATTGCAGGGATGGCTTGATCAAGGCCTTCCGGCCAATCGTGTCACGGTGATCGATCCGCGACCATCGCATCTGCCCGCTGGGGTGGTTGCGCGAGCGGATGCTCCGGTTGGCATGATCCCCGATCTGTTGTTGCTGGCGGTCAAGCCACAAATGTTCGACGCGGTGACGAGCATGCTGGCCGGAACCGTTGGCGCCCGGACCGACCTTGTGTCCATCATGGCAGGGATTGAGGCTAGCGATCTGCGGTCCGCTTTTCCCGATGCCGGTTCCATCATTCGCCTGATGCCGAATATGGCCGTCTCGATCGGCAAATCGCCGATGATCTTCTTCAGCAACGACGCCGATTCCGCGCTGCGCAGCAGGATGACCAGTCTGTTCCAATCGCTTGGTTCGCCGGAATGGCTGGATGATGAGCAGCAGATGCACATCGCGACGTCGCTATCCGGTTCGGGACCAGCGTTTGTTTTCCGCTTTATCGAATCTCTGGCCCGGTCGGCGACAAGGCTGGGGATGGACGAGGCCCAGGCGGCTCGGCTGGCCCTGTCGATGGTCGAGGGGGCTGCCTTGCTGGCGGTGCAATCCGATGATCCCCCTGGCCTGTTAGCCGACCGGGTAGCAAGCCCCGGCGGGGGCACCCGCGAAGGGCTGAATGTGCTGGATGCCGACGGGCGTCTTGATGCGTTGCTTTACGATGTTCTGGAGGCAGCGACCGATCGCTACCGAATATTGGCTGCAGAGGCCAAGAGCTAGGTTGGTCTCAGCTGTTGTCACCGCGTAAGTCGAACACCATCTTGCGGTCGCTTTCGGGGACCAGACCTTCCAGAACATGCCAGAAGCCGGTCACCGATTCCTGCCCCGCAGAAACATAAGCGGTTGAAAG
>JAGPVK010000065.1 GCA_018067055.1 Sphingomonadales bacterium
TTTTCAACAGTGGCATTGGCTGAAGATGCGGATCAACATCGAACGGCAGCGCAGATTTTTGGTGCCGTGCCAGCGGTTTTCGACATCAGCCTGTCACCCGACGGAACCAAATTGGCGTTTATAGCGCCGGGCCCGGGCAAAATGACTGACCTGTTTGCGGTCGATTTGTCCCAGGCCAATCAGGATCCGGTCAGGGTAACGCGCGCGTCAGGTGATCCCGAGGATTTGCAATGGTGCAATTGGGTGACCAATGCGCGACTGGTGTGTCAGGTCGGTGGCCGCCAAGAGCATAATGGTGAAATCTACTGGTTTTCCAATATCGTGGCTATTAACTCTGATGGCTCGAACGCCCGACTGTTGAGCAAATATCGGCAAAAGGCATTTGGTTCATTTAGCGGCGGTTCGGTGATTGACTGGCTCCCCGACGAAGAGGGCAGCATTTTAATGGTCCGGGCTGGAGGTGGTGGCGGCGGTTATGGCTGGGGCGTTGCCAAGGTCGATACAATTTCCGGAAAAATGAAGACGGAAGAGCATCCAAGAGGCGAGACGCTCGAGTATATTTCCGACGGGTTGGGCCATGTTCGCATCAAGGGGATGAGAATCAAAGAAGGCCGCACCGAACTCGACAGCGGCAGGATCAGATATTTTTATCGGCCAGACGGTAGCGATGAATGGGAAGTGCTCTCCACGCTGGACTACGCCAACCGAACCGGTTTCAACCCATATGCCGTCGACAGCATCGGAAATCGGGTTTTTGGTTTCACGCCGATAAATGGCCGAATGGCACTGGTCGCAATAAAACTTGATGGCAGCAAAAGTCAGGAAGTCATATTCGCTCACGATCAGGTCGACGTTGATAGCCTCCTGCGAATTGGCCGAAATAATCGCGTCGTCGGCGTTAGCTATGCGCTGGAAAAACGGGAAGGCGAATATTTTGATCCTGAACTTTCCAGCCTCGCGACTGCGCTTGAGAGCGCTCTCGGGAACAAAAAATCGATTAACTTCATCGATTCAAGTCAGGATGAGACAAAATTATTGATCTGGGCCGGTGCGGATACCGATCCCGGGCAGTATTTCCTGTTCGACAAGCAGACCAAACAGATGAACCCGCTATTGGGCGTACGCCCGCTGGTCGAAAATCAAAATCTGGCAGAGTCTCGACCAGTGTCTTACCCTGCGGCCGATGGCACAATGATTCCTGCATATCTTACATTGCCACGCGGTGGCCTTGGCAAAAATATTCCCGCGATCGTCATGCCGCATGGCGGACCGGAAGCGCGCGATGAGTGGGGCTTTGACTGGCTAGCGCAATTCTATGCCAGCCAGGGGTTCGCGGTAATGCAACCGAATTTTCGCGGCTCCTCGGGCTATGGAGACGCCTGGTACCATAAAAATGGTTTTCAGGGGTGGAGAACGTCCATTGGTGACGTAACCGATGCTGGCCGTTGGCTGATATCAGAAGGTATTGCCAAACCTTCGGCACTCTCGATTGTCGGCTGGTCTTATGGAGGCTATGCTGCACTGCAATCAGCAGTTCTCGCTCCGGACCTGTTTAAAGCCGTCGTTGCCATCGCTCCGGTAACCGATTTGTCCTTACTCAAATCCGAATCCAGAGGCTATTATAACGGCGCGGTCGTGAGAGAATTTATCGGTGCAGGCTCCCATATAAAGGAAGGTTCGCCAGCTCAAAACGCTGCAGCCATCAAAGCCCCGGTTCTGCTGTTTCACGGCAACTATGACCAGAATGTTGATGTCAAACAAAGCCGTCTGATGGAAAGCAAATTGAAGGACAATGACAAATCCGTCCAATATTATGAATATCCAAAACTGGCGCATGGCCTCCATGACGCCCGCGTACGCGCCGAAATTCTGCAAAAATCACTGGATTTCTTGCCCAAATAACGGAAGCGCAATGAAAAAAAGGGCGGCCTTGCGAGCCGCCCATTTCTATAAATATCGTTGGAAACAATTAGCGCGAATAGAATTCGACAACCAGATTGGGTTCCATGGTCACCGGATAAGGCACTTCGTCCAGCGTCGGGATGCGGACATAGGTCACCTTGTCCGTACCATCTGGATTTACATATTCCGGAATATCACGCTCCGGCAGGCTCTGCGCTTCGATAACCAGCAGCATTTCCTGCGCCTTGGCGCTCAGCGAAATTACGTCGCCCGGTACAACCTTGCGCGATGCAACATTACATTTGACGCCGTTTACGCGAATATGACCGTGGCTCACGAGCTGACGGGCAGCAAAGATGGTCGGGGTGAACTTGGCGCGATAGACAACCATGTCGAGGCGCTGTTCGAGCAGGCCGATCAGGTTCTGGCTGGTATCGCCCTTCATCGCTGCGGCTTCTTTATAAGCGCGGCGGAACTGCTTTTCCGTCACATCGCCATAATAGCCCTTGAGCTTCTGCTTGGCGCGCAACTGAATGCCGAAGTCAGACAGTTTGCCCTTGCGGCGCTGACCGTGCTGACCTGGGCCATAGTCACGACGATTGACGGGAGATTTGGGACGGCCCCAGATATTCTCGCCCATACGGCGATCGAGCTTATATTTGGAACTGGTACGTTTGGTCATATCAATGACTCCTGATTTGCTGTTTATACTCTTCCCGGAGCGCACCATCGAAAAATTGTTTCGATGCGGCCACCGCTTCACCGGGGTGCGGGACCAATTGCAAGTGCGCGCCTATGACGAGCAAAGCCGCCATTGTCAACCGTCTTGGCCCGCGAAAATCGCGCAGAAATCAGCAACAGGTCTCGACTCTCCATCCACCTCAGATTAATGCCCGATCATGACCCAACCCACATCATTGCCGACCATGGAAACCATGACCGATGTCCGCCAGCAGGTGGACCGCATCGACGCCGAACTAATCGCGCTGATGGCCCAGCGCTTTGCCTGCATGGATGCCGCCGCGCGGATCAAGCAGGACCGAAACGTCGTCCGCGATGAAGCGCGCAAAGCGGCGGTACTCGAAAACGTCAAGCAACTGGCCGCAGCAGCGCGCATTCCAGTTCCGACCATGGCCGCGATCTGGGAAATGCTGGTGGAAACATCGATCGGTTACGAACTGGAAAAATGGGATCAGCTGCGCAAATAACGGCTTCGCTGACTATTTTTCAGCCTTGTCCTTGCGCGGCGGCCGTTCCAGCGATGAAATAACCCCGCGCCAAGTCTTGACCTCTTCATTCGTCCAGGCCGGCTTGGTCAGCATATTCCGCAATGTAACCTTCGTCGCCACTGCCCGTTCTGCCGGATAGAAATAGCCATTTTTATCCAGCGCCCGCTCCAGATGCTCGTAAAACATGTCCAATTCTCTCTGCGGCGCCGGCTCAGCCAATTTCTTTTCCAGTGTCGGCTGAACATTGGCGTCGCTATCCATCTTCGATATTTCATAAGCGACCAGAATCACCGCCTGCGCCAGATTGAGCGATCCAAATTCGGGATTGATCGGCACCGTGATGATCTTCCGCGCCAATTCGACATCGACGACTTCCAGACCGGCCCGCTCCGGACCGAACAGGATCGCGCATTTGCCGCTGGCTTGCGCGATGTCTTCAGCCGCCTCCCAGGGCGTCAGGACCGTCTTGGTCATCCCGCGTTTGCGGACCGTGGTCGCATAGACATGCGCGCAATCGGCCACGGCTTCGGCGGTGGTTTCAAAGATCTGCGCTTGCTCCAGAACCTGATCCGCTCCCGATGCCGACGGCCCGGCAGCCGGATTCGGCCAGCCATCCCTCGGCTTGACGATGCGCATTTCGGTCAAGCCGAAATTGAGCATCGCCCGCGCCGCTTTTCCTATATTTTCCCCGAGCTGAGGATTGACCAATATTATTGCGGGTTGGTTGGTCACGCCCCGCCGACATCTTTCAATGTGCCTGCAAATTCCTTGAAATCCTTGGCTTCGGTGAAATCCTTGTAGACCGACGCGAAGCGGATATAGGCGACACTGTCGAGGGCTTTGAGGCCATTCATGACCATCTCCCCAATTTTCTTGGAGGGAATTTCCGTTTCGCCGCTGGTTTCCAGCTGGCGCTGGATGCCGGAGACCAGTTGATCCATCTGCTCCTGTTTCAGCCCGCGCTTGCGGCAAGCAAGGGATACTGACAGGTCGATTTTCGACCTGTCAAACGGTTCCTTGCGATCTTCGCTCTTGACCACCGTTATCTCGCGCAATTGCACGCGCTCAAAGGTGGTGAAGCGAGCGCCACAGCTCTCGCACTGACGCCGACGCCTGATCGTCGTGTTGTCCTCTGTCGGACGGCTGTCTTTAACCTGACTGTCGTCATGAGCACAAAAAGGGCAACGCATGATGGAGCTTTCTGTTTACGCCGGATAAATTGGAAAACGGTCGCACAGCGATTGCACCCGCTGACGCACATCGGCTTCGACCGACGGATCTCCGCCTTCGCCTTTTTCGCGCAGCCCGTCCAGCACATCGGCAACCATGTCGCCAATCATCCGGAATTCTGCCGGACCAAAGCCGCGGGTTGTGCCGGCTGGCGAACCGACCCGGATACCGCTGGTTTTCATTGGCGGCTGCGGATCATTCGGAATGCTGTTCTTGTTGCAGGTGATGCCCGCCCGTTCGAGCGCTTCATCAGCGTCGCGGCCGGTGATTCCAAGCGGCGACAGATCGATAAGAGCGAGATGGGTGTCAGTACCGCCGGCTACGACATCAGCGCCGCGTTCCTTGAGCGTTGCCGCCAAAATCTTGGCATTTTCAATCACCGCAGCAGAATAGCTTTTGAATTCCGGACGCAGCGCTTCGCCAAAGGCAACCGCCTTGGCCGCGATCACATGCATCAGCGGGCCACCCTGGAGGCCAGGGAAAACCGCCGAGTTGATTTTCTTGGCAATGGCTTCGTCATTGGTCAAGATCATGCCGCCGCGCGGTCCGCGCAGAGTCTTGTGGGTCGTGGTGGTAACGACATGGGCATGGTCCAGCGGGCTGGGGTGCAGTCCAGCGGCAACGAGACCCGCGAAATGGGCCATATCGACCATGAACAAGGCGCCAACCGCGTCAGCAATCGCCCGGAACTTGGCGAAATCAATCTGTCGCGGATAGGCGGACCCACCGGCAATGATGAGTTTCGGCTGATGCTCCTTCGCCAGAGCTTCGACTTCGGCATAGTTGATCAGATGATCATCATCGTTGACGCCATATTGAATGGCATTGAACCATTTGCCGGATTGGGCTGGCTTCGCACCGTGCGTCAGATGGCCGCCGGCATCCAGCGACATGCCGAG
>JAGPVK010000132.1 GCA_018067055.1 Sphingomonadales bacterium
CCCGGTGATCTGAGCAACTTGAATGCCGTGATGTTGGTCATGGAAGCAGCCTTTCCCAAAACCTACGGCGGAGGCTGGAACAATCATCAGTGCCGGTCGATGCTTTCCATGCCGAGTGCCAAATTATTGATCGCAACCCGAAACGGCTCGATTTGCGGTTTTGTCATCAGCAGGCAAGCAGCGGATGAGGAAGAACTTTTGATGATTGCCGTTGCCCCGCAAAGCCAGGGCCAGGGCGTCGGATATCTGTTGCTCGAACATATGCTGCAGGCGGCGCGAACAAATCGGGTTGCTTCTGTTTTCCTGGAAATGAGGGCCGACAATCCGGCCGAAAAACTCTATACGAAGTTCGGATTCCACCGGATTGGCTTGCGCAAAGCCTATTATACTGGTCCGAACATGGAGAAATTTGATGCGGTTACTTACAAAGCCACATTAACCATTTAAACTATTACCTGACAAGTTTGGTTGTTGCAGCTTCTGACGGTTCGTGTAAATATCAGCGCGCAAAATATGCAATATAAAAAATAATGGTCGCACAAAGGTAATAGAATATGACAGAGGAAGAAATTGCTCTGAATGAGACGTTAATAACGCTCACTTCAGACATTGTAGCCGCACATGTAAGCAACAACAGCGTCGCAGTATCGGATTTGCCGCTTATCATTAGCAGTGTTCATGGAGCGCTTGCCAGCCTTTCAGGCAAAGCCGCTGAACAGGCTCGCCCTGAACCCGCTGTTCCAATCAAAGCATCGATAAAGCCAGATTATGTCGTCTGTCTGGAAGATGGCAAGAAGCTGAAAATGCTGAAGCGCCACCTGATGACTCATTATGGCATGACGCCTGAAGATTATCGCGCAAAATGGGGTCTACCAAACGATTATCCTATGGTTGCACCCAATTATGCGGAAAAGCGCCGGCAGCTTGCCAAGGCCATCGGCCTCGGCAAGAAAAAGGGTAAAAAGAAATAAATCAATTTCTTGATGCAATGAATTCAGAAAATTGCGGCGCACTTGCCGCAATTTTCTCTTTGCAATATCCCGCGCCCCGCATAGAGTCTTGCCAAGCTTGACGGAAAGGTTCCATGCCGCAAAAAATTGATCTTGAAGCATTATGTGCGGAAAAAGGCCTTCGCATCACCGACCAGCGTCGGGTGATAGCCCGTGTCATTTCCGATGCCGAGGATCATCCCGACGTTGAAACCTTGCACGAACGGGCTTCTGCGGTCGATTCCCGTATTTCGATTGCCACCGTCTATCGGACGGTTCGTCTGTTTGAAGAGGCAGGGATATTGGATCGGCACGATTTCGGTGATGGACGCGCTCGCTACGAAGCTGTTCCCGAAGCCCATCATGATCATTTGATCGACGTCGAAACCGGTCGCGTAATCGAATTTGTCGATCCTGAACTCGAAGCACTGCAAAAACAGATTGCCGAGAAGCTGGGCTATCGGTTGGTTGACCATCGCATGGAGCTCTATGGCGTATCTCTCGCCAGAAAAAGCTAAGGTGCCTCGCCCCGACCCGGATGCACGACCTTGTGACACCCAGCCAATGGCATATCGATTGTGGGACGGAGCGACCTCAATGGGCTATATAAGATTTACATTGCGCATGGCGCTGATTTTTACCGCTCTGTTCGCCTGTATCCCCTTTTACTATCTTTGGCGGTTATTGAGGCTATCCAATCCCTGGCCACGAACATTTCTAAAAGTCGCTGCCTTCGCTTGTGGCGCGCGCGTGAAGATTATCGGCACCCCGATCAAGCGAGACGTTTTCTTCATATCGAACCATTTGTCCTGGGTGGATATCGCAATTCTGGGAGGACATAGCGGCACCGCCTTTGTCTCGAAGGAGGAAATCGGCAATTGGCCGATCATTGGCTGGCTCTGCCGCCTCAACGACACGGTATTTGTGTCGCGGTCGGACCGGATGGGGGTCGCGCAACAAATCAACCAATTGCGCGACGCTCTGGCAGAAACCTGGGCGATCACGATCTTTCCCGAGGGCACCACCACCGATGGCTCTACCCTGCTGCCGTTCAAGGCCCCGTTGCTTAAGGTACTGGAGCCCCCGCCTCCGGGAATAATGGTTCAACCGATCTTCCTGAATTACGGAGAAAATGCACTGGAAATAGGCTGGACAGGGGAAGAAAGCGCGCCATCAAATGCTTGGCGACTGCTGACCCGGCGGAGCAGCTTCATGGTCGAAGTGCATTTTCTGGATCCCTTCGATCCCGATCATTTCTATGGCAGAAAAGAAATTGCGGCAGAAGCCCGGCGAAGGATTGCCGAACCGCTTTCGGCTTCCCTGGGGGGCAAACCCATTGTATAGGCGCGGTCTATGACTCAAGCCGATCTTAAAAAATTTCACATCAAATCCTTTGGTTGCCAAATGAACGTCTATGACGGCGAGCGCATGTCCGAATTGCTCGTCGATCAGGGGATGAGTCCTGCCGAACAGGGCGAAGAAGCAGATCTGGTGGTGCTGAACACTTGCCACATCCGCGAAAAGGCC
>JAGPVK010000448.1 GCA_018067055.1 Sphingomonadales bacterium
CTAGTGGACGAGATGTTTTTCTCAGCAGTGGATGCGCTTGCCAAAGACCCTGATTTGACAGACCCGATTCCAAGCGAAGCAGGCATTGACCCGTCGATTGAGTTCTCTGACCGTTATCACATGGGTGAATATCTGTCAGAGGTCTTGCCGTCAGATTTGTCAATCACCCAGCATTCAAACGTCGGGCTCTGGGCATGGATTTCAGCGCTTTACTTTCGTCAACTTCTTGAAAAGCAGGGAGGCGGAGCACGTTCGAAACTTTGGAGCTCCTATCGGTACATTCCTGGTGTCTACCAGAAGTTCCGGTACTATCGACACCTAGCATTCATGGCCTTCTGGCTCCATCGGTCCTTTGGTACAGAGGTCGCAAAATTTTTTCTGTCGAGACCTCCCCATGCCCACTCGGATGCCATCGAGCAATTGTACACCCAAGACCGTGATTTCCTCTCTTCGCGTGGCCTCATGAAGGCTGCCGTCGAGATGTACATCGATCCTGAAACCGAGACCATGAAACGCAACGCCCTTGGGAAAGAAACTCCTGGAAGCGCACGGCGCCTCGCGACAAAGATCGCGAAACAGTTGCAAATGAACTACGATCTCCAATCCATGAGCAAGGATGAGATCTACGCATTGCTACCTTCCGAATTTGACAGCTGGCGCCCTTCAACCAGCCAAGCATGACCAAGGAGAATTCCAGAATGACAACCGGTAATGAGTATCGACAGGCTCAACTCGCAATCGCAGAGTTAAAGGCGGCGGTCCTATCGCTGTTGGAGAAATCACAAAGCGGCATGTCAAATGCCGCGATTGGTCGTACTCTGGGTATTTATGCAGGGCACAAGAGGCACGAAGGCCACATTTCGCGCACCGTGCTTGCAATGCTAGAGGCGGACGGGGTTGTTGAGCAAGATTCAGAGGACCAGACATGGTCGGTTCGAAAACATCAGGCGGCCTGATTGGATGATGATCTACAAGTACCTGCCTCAAACCACCACCCACGCCATACCCACGAGTGCGCCCACGTTGTGGCACATTCAGCAGCAAGCGCGATTTTACTAAGGTGAGAGTGATGGTGCCGCTTAGAGGATTCGAACCTCTGACCCCCGCATTACGAATGCGATGCTCTACCAACTGAGCTAAAGCGGCATCGATGAAATGGTTGAGCGCGGACGCCGGGCATTTCCATTGATCGCGGGCCATTACCAGCAGAGCTGTGCCCTGACAAGTCTGCGTGATCGTTATTTCACATGATCTCCGCAAGCTCATCGGGGGCTTGTCGCAAATCTGCTCGCCGGGCTTTGTCGGGAAATTTACCAGATATTTACCATGAGCGGTGCAGACCAGTGTGGAATAGAAGCAATCGCAATGGGGCACCATGGAAAACCTACAGAATTACGGCGAACTTGGCGATCAGGACCTGGCTTCGGTTCCTGACTATATTGCCTATGCAGATGATGACGGAGCGGTCGAAGCGCCGCCGTCGATCGGCCAGGATGAGCGCCGCATGCATGTGCGCGCCTATAATTTCTGGGCGGGTTTGCTGGGCGAGCGACTATTCCCCAGCGTTGAGGATCTGTCCCCGGAAACCGATGATGATTTTGGCCCGAACAGTGTATTGCTCGACTTTACCAACGGCATTGAAAATCCGACGATCCAGTTTCTCGGTCGCTCGTTGCGCGAAGAGTGCGAGATTGATGCTTCGATCACTGCGGTTGCCGATGTACCCGCTCGCTCGTTGCTTTCGCGAATCACCGACCATTATCTGCAAATTATCGCCAATCAGTCACCGATTGGTTTTGAAGCCGAATTCGTCAACCAGCGCGGCGTGACGATCATGTATCGCGGTATCCTGCTGCCTTTTTCGACCGATGATGAAACCATCGATTTTATCTATGGCGTGATCAACTGGAAAGAAGTCGCCACCGATGCTGTCCAGCAGGAAATCGAAGAGGAAGTGTCGGAAGCGATGCTGTCCGCCCCAGAGCGCAAAATGGCGGGGCCGGTCTGGGAAGACGGACCGCATTCGGCCAATCTGGATGAAGAAGAATCGACGTCGCCGCTGGAACTCACTTCGGCGCTGGCAATCTTGCCAGACGAGGATGAAACCGTCTTTTCCGAGCAGCTGGCTGAGGATGCCAGTCTCGCCGACTGGTTGTCCACTGCCCGCAGCAGCGCCGACCATGCCTCGCATTGCGAGCAACGCGGCCGCGCAGCCCTATATGCCGCGATCAGCAATGCCTATGATTTCTATCTGATGACCGAGCAATATCCCGAGGATTACCAGATGCTGCTCGAGGATTCCGGCCTGACGGTGCAGGAACGCGCGCCGATGACGCCGATAGTCAAGCTCGTATTTGGTGCCAGCTATGACAAGACGCGTCTGACCGAATATGCGGCAGCGCTCAAATATGCAGCGCGCAACAATATGAAAAAAGGGACTT
>JAGPVK010000122.1 GCA_018067055.1 Sphingomonadales bacterium
GGGGGAGGATGTTAAACCGGAGCCGACATCAATCGCGACGTTACCAATGGATCCGCGATCACCTGACGAGCAAACTTGATTGCGATTGAGTGTTAGCACCTGCACGCTTCGGTCTGAAATATTCAAATTATGGAGGGCAACAGGGACAACGGACGACGGGGTTCCGCGTAAATCCGTGTCACCGTTGCTGGATGGGCCCCGTTAGGAAATCAAATTACCTGCTGGGTCGCCAATGGTGGCCAACTGTGATCACTCTGCCTTCGCCCTAATCGCGATTAACCGGTAAATGTCTGTAATGGTGCCCCTGGCCCGACTCGAACGGGCACTCCTTGCGGAACTGCATTTTGAGTGCAGCGCGTCTACCAATTCCACCACAGGGGCTCTCTAGCTGCGTCGATTGACGATCAGCGAAATCGAGGCTCTGTTAGCGAACCGGCTATGCGCTGGCAACGGCTTTTTCGAATGCCATGGTGAGCACCGGCAAATCAATATGGCAGGCCAATGCCAGCGGCCTGATAAAGCCAGAGCGGAAAGGCAGCGATGGCCATCAAACTGCCGAGCGGCAGCAGACTGTCTGCGGTGACTGTTTTGCCGCGCAAGCGCCAGGACAGTGCTACCAATATGCCCACCAGACTGGCCACCAGAAGCACAAGTGGCAATGCTTGCCAGCCCAGCCAGCAGCCGATGGCGCCAAGCATCTTGGGATCGCCACCGCCAAGGCCATCGCGGTTCCGGACCTTTTTATATACAGCCGCTACCAGAACCAGCGATGCAAAACCGGCCAATCCCCCGATAATGCGGTCGATCATCGCCGGGGAAGCCAGAGCAAGTCCAGCCACCAATCCCGAAAGCGCCAGCAGGCCCGTCAACCGGTCCGGCAGCCAATGATGTTTCACATCCAGCGCTGCGAGCGTCAGCAGCAGCCAGCCAAAGATCGCTCCCGCTACCCCCTCCACACCGGGTGCAACATAAAGCGCAAGACCGCCGATCAGAGCAGCGGAAACTTCTATTGCGATATGATCACTGGCAATCGTCGCTCCGCACTGGCGGCATTTGCCTCGCTGAACGAGATAACTCACCAGCGGGATCAACTCCCGTGCCCGCAACCGATGCCCGCAAGCATCGCAGTTCGAGCGACCGGCAATCACCGAACGATCTTCTGGCCATCGCAGGATCAGGGTCGCCAGAAAGCTCCCGATTATCAGGCCAAGCAAAACACCATAAATGGGCAGGACAAAAGCGGGCAACAGGCGCTCCCAAAACAAAGAATGCGATCGATTGGCATGGTCGGCCCCGGCATTCAATGGGCCATTCAATGCCGCAATTGAAAAAGCCGGGGCGCGCGCCTATGTCCGGTGCAAGAATCGCGCTTGCCGCCGGCAGCGCATCAAACCCAGAAAGGTCCACGCATGTCCAGTTCCGATCCGATTGTCATTCTTTCTTATGCCCGCACACCGATGGGCGGCATGCAAGGCGCTCTCGGCGAAGTCAGCGCATCCCATCTGGGTGCAGTCGCGGTCAAGGCGGCGGTGGAACGCGCCGGTGTTGCTGGTGCAGACGTTGAACGCATCTATATGGGCAATGTATTGTCCGCCGGCCAGGGCCAGGCCCCTGCTCGTCAGGCAGCAATTTACGCCGGCCTGCCGCAATCGGTCGAGGCGACCACGGTCAACAAGATGTGCGGCTCCGGCATGCAGGCTGCAATCATGGGCGCGGAAGCCCTGGCAGCCGGTTCGATCGACATGATCGTCGCTGGTGGCATGGAAAGCATGACCAACGCGCCCTATCTGCTGCCCAAGATGCGCAGCGGCGCTCGCCTTGGCCACACCGAAGCCAAGGATCATATGTTCCTCGACGGTCTCGAAGATGCCTATGAGCCAGGCAGGGCGATGGGGAGTTTTGCCGAAGAAACCGTCGGCGAATATCAGCTGACCCGGGAGGCACAGGACGAATATTCGATCGAGTCGCTTGCACGTGCCAAGGCGGCTGTCGAAGGCGACGCCTTTGACGACGAAGTCGTCGCCGTCGAAGTCAAGACCCGCAAGGGCGATGTCACCGTCGACAAGGACGAGCAGCCGCTGAAGGGCAATCCGGACAAAATTCCACAGCTTCGCCCTGCCTTTGCCAAAGACGGCACCATCACCGCTGCCAATGCATCCTCGATTTCCGACGGCGCTGCGGCGATGGTCTTGACCCGCGCCAGCGTTGCTGAAGCAAAGGGTCTTACCCCTGTCGCCCGGATCGTCGCTCATGCAGCTCACGCCCACGCCCCGTCGAAATTTACCACGGCACCGGTCAAGGCCATTCAGAAAGTGCTCGACAAGGCCGGCTGGTCGGTTGCCGATGTCGATCTCTGGGAAGTGAACGAGGCGTTCGCATGCGTCGCCATGTTCGCCATGCAGGATATCGGCATCAGCCGCGACAAGATGAACGTCAACGGCGGTGCCACCGCTCTCGGACACCCGATCGGTGCCAGCGGCGCACGAATCATGGTGACGTTAATCGCAGCGCTGAAAAAACGTGGCCTGAAAAAAGGTGTCGCGGCGCTGTGCATCGGCGGCGGAGAAGCCACCGCCGTGGCGCTGGAACTGATCGACTGATCTATTTCAGCGGCTCGTCGCCCCAGACGTCCTCGATGCTGATATAGCCCTGGCGACCGGTGACATCGAACAGGCACCAGCCTTTCTCGCATTGGGTCAGACTGCCAACCACGCCTGGTTCGG
>JAGPVK010000136.1 GCA_018067055.1 Sphingomonadales bacterium
TGGTACTGGCATTTTGTCGATGTCGTCTGGCTGTTCCTGTTCATCGTCGTCTATGTCTGGGGCGGCTGGGGCGCGCCGGTTCACTAGGCCAGTGCGTTGAACCAAACCGAAAATACAAAAGGGCAGCCGGATGTACTTCCCGCTGCCCTTTTTGGTCTCTGCCCGCAGTGCGGTCAGAAGACGCTGTTCGCCAATCTGACGAAATTCTCCGACAAGTGCCGCGCCTGCGGCCTCGATTTCAGCCAGTATAATGTCGGCGACGGTCCGGCCGCTTTCCTGACCCTGATCGTCGGCGCGGTCATTCTCGGGCTGGCCCTGGCGGTCGAGGCGAATCTCCATCCGCCGATATGGGTGCATATATTGCTCTGGGTGCCGCTGACCGTCGCCGCTGTGGTCGGATCGCTGCGCGTGTCGAAAGCGATATTGCTGATTCTCGAGCATCGCAATCAGGCCCGGGAAGGCACGATTGACGGCAGCGACGGCCCATGATCAAGCGCGTGCCGATATTCGTCAGCATTCTGGTACTCGCCGCGGTGGCGATCATGGTCGGGCTCGGCATATGGCAGTTGCAACGGGCCGACTGGAAGAACGGGTTGCTGGATACTTATGCCGCCGCGTCCGGTATGCCGGCGATTGCCTATCCGGCCGTGCCGGATCAGGCAGACGCGCCCTATTTCCGCAAATCAAGCGTGAATTGTCTGGCGGTTGTCGGCTGGCGTTCGACCAGCGGCCGCAGCGCCGACGGACAAGCCGGTTGGGCCCATATTGCCCAGTGCCGCACGGCGGGCGCCGAAGGCCCGGGCGCACAAGTGGTCGCAGGCTGGTCCGAGCGTCCGGATGATCCCGAATGGGACGGCGGCATGGTCAACGGCATCATTGCGCCGGACAGCCAATATGTGATTCGGCTGGTCGCCAGCGAACCGGTTGCAGGACTGCAGAAAAGCCAGCCGCCTGCGATCGACGATATCCCCAACAATCATCTGTCCTATGCGGTCCAGTGGTTTCTGTTCGCTGGCATCGCGCTGGTCATTTTCCTGCTCGCTCTGCGCGGTCGCAACAAGGGCGTTGCCCAATCCGGCAACTTGTCCTAACCCGCTCGCCATCATGGATTATATCTCGACCAGAGGCGTAGCGCCCGCATTGAATTTCGAACAAGTAACCCTCGCCGGACTGGCTGGCGATGGTGGGCTATATGTGCCGGAATCCTTCCCGTCATTCAGCAGCGCAGAAATTGCCGCGATGGCGGGCCTTTCCTATGTCGAGGTTGCGGTCCGGGTGATGCAGCCGTTCATCGGCGATGCGCTGGACGAAGCGGAACTGCGCGAGCTGTGCGAAGAGGCTTATGGCCGCTTTGCCCACGCTGCGGTGACGCCGCTGGTGCAGCTTGATGGCCGGCAATGGTTGCTCGAACTGTTCCACGGACCGACGCTGGCGTTCAAGGATGTGGCGCTGCAGCTGCTCGGCCTGCTGTTCGAGAAATTTCTGGCCCGGCAGGACAAGCATCTGACGGTGGTTGGCGCGACCTCCGGTGACACCGGCTCGGCCGCGATTGACGCGCTGGCCGGACGCGACAAGGTCGATATCTTCATGCTCCACCCCGATGGCCGGATATCCGATGTCCAGCGGCGGCAAATGACCACGGTGCGGGCCCCCAATGTTCACAATATCGCGATCGACGGCAGTTTCGACGATGCCCAGGCGATGGTGAAGCGGATGTTCGCCGATCAGGAAGTGACCAGTCGTTTCTCGATCTCGGCGGTCAACTCGATCAACTGGGCCCGGCTGATGGCGCAGGTCGTCTATTATTTCTATGCCGCCAGCCAATTGGGCGCGCCGCATCGCAAGGTCGCCTTTTCGGTGCCGACCGGCAATTTCGGTGATGTTTTTGCCGGCTATGTCGCATCGCGGATGGGCTTGCCGATCGAACGGCTGATCGTCGCGACCAACGTCAACGACATATTGCACCGGGCGCTGAGTGCTGGCGATTATTCCACTGGATCGGTAACGCCCACCGCAGCACCGTCGATGGATATCCAGGTGAGCAGCAATTTCGAGCGTCTGCTGTTCGATCTGGAAGGCCGCGATGGCGCCAAGACCGCTGCGCGCATGGCGGCCTTTGAACAGAGCCACAATATGCAACTGGAACCCGGCATGCGGAAAACCGCGGCTGGCATATTTACAAGCCACCGCGTCGATCCGGACGATATGGCGCTGGCGATGCGCTGGGCGCAGGACCGTACCGGTCACGTGATCGACCCGCATAGCGCGATCGGTCTGTCGGCGGCGCAACATGTCGATCTCGATCCGTCGGTACCGGTGGTGACACTGGCCACCGCTCACCCGGCAAAATTCCCCGACGCGGTGGAACGGGCCACGGGCATCCGCCCGGCCTTGCCGCGTCGCGTCGGTGATCTGTTTGACCGCGAAGAAAAATATTCCAGGCTGCCGGGCGATTATGATTCGGTGAAACAGTTTATCCTGTCCAACGCCACGCCGTCCGATGGCTGAAACGCTGCCTGCTCCGATATTGATGATCAGTGATCCGCGCAGCGACTATGCGCTGGTCGATTCCGGCCATGGCCGCAAGCTCGAGCGTTACGGAAAATTCCACTTCATCCGCCCCGAGCCGCAGGCGATGTGGGCGCCGTCCAGCGACGACTGGCAGGCAGATGGCGAATTCATTCCCGCGTCTGACGAAGATGGCGGCGGCCGCTGGCATCTCCAGGACAATGTCCCGGAAGAGGGATGGCCGATGCACTGGGAAGAAGTGAGCTTTACCGCGCAATGCACGCCATTTCGTCATCTCGCCTATTTCCCCGACATGGACCCGGTGTGGCGGTGGTTCCGGACCAATTTGCAGGATGTCGACGCTCCGCAGATGATGAATCTGTTCGGCTATACCGGGGTCGGAACGCTGGCGCTGTCGGCAGCCGGGGCGAATCTGGTGCATGTCGATGCGTCGAAGAAATCGGTGACCGCTGCGCGTGACAATGCCGCGCTGTCGGGCATGACCGACCGTCCGATCCGCTGGATCATCGACGATGCCGCGAAATTTGCCGCCCGCGAAGTCCGGCGCGAACGGCGCTATGACGCGATTCTGCTCGATCCGCCGAAATATGGCCGCGGGCCGGATGGAGAGGTCTGGCGGCTGGAGGAAGATCTGGCCGGGCTGGTCGAGAATTGCGGAAAGCTGCTGGATGATGACAGCCGCTGCCTGTTCCTGACCGTCTATGCCGTGCGCATGTCAGCGCTGGCGCTTGGCTCATTGCTCAATGAAAAACTGTCCCATCTCGGTGGTACCATCGAGGTTGGCGAACTGGCGGTTCGCGAAGAGGCGCGCGGATTGCTGCTACCGACGGCGATTTTTGCGCGCTGGTCCGCCTGACTTGCCATTTAACTGGAACAAGGTCAGAGAGCATCCATGACAGATACATTGCTATTGGAAGTCAACGATCTTGATGTTGACGTGCTCACCGGAATCTATTCCGAAGAAACCCATTTGCCGCAGCCATTGCGGATATCGATTGCGGCAGAGATGAAGGTCCAGGAACGCTATCAAGCGGACACGCCGCTCGATCATTCCAAAAATTACATGGATCTGAAACATGCCGCGACCGAAGCCCTGCCAGAAGGCGTGCATTTCAAACTGATCGAAGCGGTGGCCGACCATATTATCGAGACCTTGTTTCTGCAGGACAAGAATGTCCTCCGGGTCACGGTAAAGATCGTCAAACTGCTGATTTCCGAAAAAGGGGAGCAGATCGGCATCACGCTAAGCCGGGGCAGGCGATGACTGCGCCGCTCGCGCTCGTCACCGGCGGCGTGAAGCGGGTTGGTGCGGCGATCGCGGCGCGACTGGCTGATTCGGGCTATGCGCTGGCGCTGCACGGCAATAGCGATGCCATTCCCGAAGACCAGCTGGCGGAAAGGCTTGAAAAAACGGCTTGTGATTGGTCCGGGTTCCAGCAGGATTTTACCGTTGACGGGGCAGCCGAAACGCTGATCGATCAGGTGGTCGGTCATTTTGGCCGGACGCCTGATCTCATCGTCAACAGCGCGTCGATCTTTGGACAGGATGATGCCAATTCGATTGGCGAACAGGATCTGCAAGCGCATTTCAGGGTCAACAGCCTGGTCCCGATCCTGCTGACCACCGCTCTTTACCAGCGCCGACCCGCCGGCAGCGATCGCGCCTGTGTCATTCACATATTGGACCAGCGGATCCGCAATCCCAATCGCGACCAGTTGAGCTACACCTTGTCCAAACAGGCTTTGGCGGGCTCGGTTCGTTCGCTGGCGGTTAGCTGTGCCGACCGGCTCCGCGTCAATGGGGTGGCGCCCGGCCTGACGCTGACCGCAGGGGAATATGGCGACGACCAGCTGGCGAATATCACGGCTATGATGCCGCTCGACCGGCTTCCCGAGCCGGATGATATCGCCGACGCGGTTCTATATCTCGCGCGAGGTCAAGCCGTCACCGGACAGATACTCTATGTCGATGGCGGTGCCAATCTGAAGGGTTTTGATCGCGACTTTGTCCATCTTGGCAAGGGCTGAACCGCCGATACGCCCCAAAGGACAGGTTTGAACCGGTCCCGATATGGCCCATCTCTACAATATCCGACGACCGGCTGCCTTTGCGGCTGGAAGGGATGCATTTGCAATTTTGAAAGGCTTATCATGCGTATTTCCCCCAAATTCTTACTGACGACTGCCGCGATCGTCACTCTCGCGGCCTGTTCGTCCGAAGCCCCGCCAACCGCAGCCGATGAAGGCTCTGCGGATGCGATGATGGATTCGGCTGAAACTGCCGAGTCCGGCACGATTGTCGACGTCGCGGTTGGCAATCCCGACTTTTCCACGCTCGTTACCGCTGTGACCGCTGCTGATCTTGGCGCAACATTGGCTGGCGAAGGCCCGTTCACTGTTTTCGCTCCGACCAACGAAGCCTTCAACAAGGTCGATCCGGCGACGTTGAGCGCCTTGCTGACGCCGGAAAAGAAGGCCGATCTGACTGCCTTGCTGACCTATCATGTGGTTGCCGGTGAACTGAAGGCAGCGGATGTCGTCAAGGCGATCACCGATGGCGGCGGCACCGCGACGCTGACCACCGTGCAAGGCGCGCCGCTCAAAGCCACCTTGGAAGGCGATTCGGTCATTCTGGAAGATGCAGCTGGCGGCAAATCCAAGGTCATATTGACCGATGTCGACGCATCGAATGGCGTGATTCACGCGATCGATACGGTTGTCATGCCAGGATAGTTTTCATCCCCCGAACTAGGATGGATTGGGAAGGGCTTCGCCGACTGGCGGAGCCCTTTTTCATTGTCACTATTGTGGGTTTGCTTTCCCACTGAGGCCGGAGTAACCCGCGCCTGCGAATTTCATCAACGTTCAGCCGCAAAGTGCGGCGAACGGATTGGTCACAAGAAAGGAAATTCATGTTTAACGCCCCCAAAATCATTCTGGCATCCTTGGTATTGACGCTGATCCCAGCATGCTCGTCGGAATTGAGCCCAGAAGAACAGGCAATCCTCGATGCGCGTATCGCCGAAGAAACAAAGCCGACCAACATGATCGCCGTGCTGCAGGAAAATCCTGACCTGAGCACTGCAAGCATATTGATTGGTCTGTCCGGCGTTGGCGCCGAGATGCAGGACAATGGGCCTTACACCGCATTTGTCGCGACCAATGAAGCGTTCAACAAAATGGATGCGCAGCGGCTGAGCGAACTATTGTCGGCAGATGACAAGGCGGAACTCAAAAGCATCGCGGAATATGGTCTGGTCAAAGGCAACATGACGGCTGCGGATATCGCCAAGGCGATCAGTGATGGTGGCGGCACCGCGAGCATTCCAACCTTTGGTGGTGGCACGATCAAGGCGTCGATGGACGGCGATACAATCACGCTGGAAGACGGTGCCGGCAACAAGGCGCATGTGACCAAAGCGGATGTAACGTCCAGCAACGGCACCATGCATATCGTCGACAATCTGCTGATGCCCAAATAGGTGCGGATATCTGACTAAAAGGAAGGCCTCGCAGGATTGCGGGGCCTTTTTTGCTGGGGACGAGCTTTCCTCTGGCTTTTATTGGAATATAATCCTGCCGTTAGTCCTGAGCTTGTTGAATGACGGTTCAAGACTGGAGGCGTGGTTCGACAGGCTCACCAC
>JAGPVK010000139.1 GCA_018067055.1 Sphingomonadales bacterium
ACGAACAGCGCGTCGCGGGCGCGGGTCAGTTCTTCATAGGTATCACCGGCGATAACGAACCGGATGGCCTCGCCGCCACGCCCCCCTATCGTCGAACCGCCGGAAACAAACGCCCGGGCCGAGGGATAATCCTTGAACACATCATTCACCGCCGACACCGTTTCCGCCGTCGTCATGTCACGCTCGTCCCAAGGCTTGAGAAACATGATCATGCGACCCGATGAGAAGTCCCCGGATGGACCAAAGGACCCCGGCGCCCGGAACAACACGCGGCGTAACGGACCGTCTTCTTCGGTCAGTGGCAATGTCAGCTGTTCCAGATCAAACATCACGTTCACCAGCCGGTCCCAGCCCGCTCCCTCGGAAATGGATGCGCTGCCGAACATGAATCCGGTATCTTCCGGCGGAGCCACTTCGCTCTGTAGCGTCTGCAGCCCGATGACCGCGAATATCGCAGCCAGTCCGAACGCGAAACCGCCAAGCAGAAACGGTCGCCGGACCCAGCGGGACAAGATGCTTTCATAACCGGTGCTGGTTTGCCTGAACTTGTCATCGACAAAGCGACTCAATCCGGTTTCTCCGCCACCCTTTTTCAGGATTTTCGAACACATGACCGGGATCAGGGTGAGCGCGGTGAAGGTCGAAATCGAGACCGCGACGATCATCGTGATGGCCAGTTCGCGGAACAACAGCCCGGTTTCGCCGGGCAGGAACATGACCGGCACAAATACCGCCACCACGACCGCCGTAGTGGCCAGTACCGCAAATCCCACCTGCCTTGCCCCTTCAAAGGCAGCGACAAGTCTGGTTTCGCCGCTTTCGATCCGGGAATAGATATTTTCCAGCACGACGATCGCGTCATCAACGACCAGTCCGATCGCCATGACCAAAGCCAGCAGCGTGAGCAGGTTGATCGACAGGCCAAGCAACCAGAGCACAAAAAAGGTGCCGATGATGGAAATCGGCACGGTAACCGCGGGTATGATGGTTGCCCGGATCGACCCCAGAAAAAGATAGATCACGGCAATCACCAATATCGCAGCGAAAGCCAGCGTCTCCCAGACATTTTCGATCGCCTTGGCAATGAACACGCTGCTGTCATAGCTGACCGCCAATTGCACGCCGGGTGGCAGCAGCGGCGTAATTTCCTTGATCCGGTCCTTGATGTCATTCGCCACCTGCAGCTCGTTGGCACCGGATTGTCGTATGATGCCCATGCCGACACCGGGCAAGCCATTGGAGCGAAAATGCGCATAGACATTTTCCGGTCCGAGCTCGACGCGAGCAACATCTCCCAAACGCAACAGCGCGCCATCGGCCGTGCGCCGGATTACCAGCGCCCTGAAATCATCGACATTGCTATAGGCCCGGGCAACGCGGACGGTGAGGTTGAGGTCCGACGATTCGACCCGGCCAGCCGGTAGCTCGACATTTTCCCTGCGCAATATTTCTTCGATATCATTGGGAGAAATTCCGGAAGCGGCCATTTTTTCGCGGTCGAGCCATATCCGGATAGCCGGACGAGAGGCACCGCTGGCCTGCACCCGGGCAACGCCGTCAATCGACGAAAAACGATCCACCAGCACCCGATCCGCATAGTCGGCCAGCCACAGGGATTCCTTGCCTTTGCCGGTCAGGTTTAGCCACATGAACGGACGCGCGTCTGCGTCCACCTTGTTGATTTCAGGCGGGTCGGATTCTTCGGGCAAATTGTCGAGCGCCCCGGAAACCCGGTCGCGCACGTCGTTTGCTGCTGCGTCGACATCCCGGTCTGGCGAGAACTCGATGGTGATATCCGAGCGCCCGTCCCGCGACGAGGAGCGGATCATTTCGATACCTTCGACCCCGGCGACCCGATCCTCCAATATCTGGGTGATGCGCGATTCCACAACATTGGCGGCGGCGCCGGGATAGTTGACATCAACCGAAATGATCGGCGGCTCGATCGCCGGATATTGACGAACCGGCAGATCGAGAAAAGCGACAATCCCGGCCAATACCAGAAGAAGGCTGAGAACGACGGCAAAAACCGGTCTTTTTACCGAGACATCCGAGAGAATCATGACCCGGCGGAACTCTTGTCAGCGCTCGGCGTCAAAATATTTCCGGTGGTTTTTCCGCTTTCCTTTTGCCCTGGCAGAACCGCCTTTACCGGCGAGTCATCACGCACTTTGACGGTGCCGTCCGCAACAATCCTGGCGCCCAGTGCGACGCCACTTTTCACTTCCACCATATTCCTGGACCGCAAACCGATTTCAATCGCGGTGCGGCGAGCGATGCCCTCTTTATCGACCACGAAAACGAAATTCTGGTCGCCCTGCGCGATCAATGCCGTTTCGGGAATAGCGAGACCGGTTCGGGTTTCTGAAACAATGCGCACGCTCATCAGCATGCCGGGCCTGAGCCGGCGGGGATTGTTCGGCAATATCGCGCGCACCGTCACGCTGCGAGAGAGCGGATCGACCAGAGGACTGATATTGGCAATCGTGCCATAAAAGCTCTGGTCCGGATAAGCGCCCGTGGTCGCTTCAATCACCTGGCCGGGCTTGAGTGCGGTGAGGAAATTCTCCGGTACGGTGAAATCCAGCTTGATCGCTGAAATATCGCTAATCGTCGCAATCGGGCTACCCGATGTCACCACCGTCCCGGGCGACACCGTCCGCAAGCTCAACACGCCGTCAAACGGGGCCCGAATGACCCGGTCGGAAATCCGGGATCGTATCGCATTGGCATCGGCCCGCGCCGCATCACGCAGGGCGGTTTGCTGATCAACCGAGGAGTTGGTGGCAAAGCCTCTTTGCTGAAGTTCGGTCAGGCGATCCAGTTGCTTGCCGGCCTCGCGCGCTCTGGCAACTACCGAGCTCAGATCAGCGGTTTCCTCGCCGCTCGACAATCGGGCAATGATAGCGCCACGCCTGACGGTGGCGCCATCGGCGAAAGCAATCCGCTCAATGCGTTCGGTAACCGGCGAAGTGATAACGGTTTGTTCGTTGGCAAATGCGGTCCCGACCGCTTCGATCTCGCTGACAAATTCCGCCTGTGTAACGGTTCCGCCCACAACCACTGGCGGATCACCCTGACCCTCGCCTCTGTCTGCGCCGCCACCACAGGCGGACAATGCAAACATCAATCCCATAAGCCAGGAACTGCGAAGCGTCATTCAGGATACCTTCTGTAAATGAGAAACACGGCTGCATCTATGTCGGCCAAGATCGAAATAGCCAACACAAACTTGTTCTCATCTACATATTTTGGACGGAGCACGGGATACGTACCAAAGAACCTTTTGACGCGATCCAACAGGGTTCCTGATTATCACGTCCGGCTCCCGGATATTGCTCGGGCACTCTGACACCCGCTGCCAGACCGGCTCGAGATCGAACCGATCGCTATGCTGGCGATTGATCGCAAGATGGCTTTGCTTGCCGTCCATTCACCGGAAAATCAGGACACCACGCCTTCCATCACCGACTTCGCATTGTCGACACGAATGGCCGCGCCATTGATGAACTTGCTCTCATCAGATGCCAGAAACAGCACGGTGTTGGCGATGTCATCCGGTTCGCCGAGCGCGCTGGGCCCCGGCCCTTCACTCGCCGGGCGCAGATCGTCGCGACCCATCACCTTGGGGCCGATCCCCACCACCATCGGGGTCAATATGCCGGCCGGATGGACGCTGTTGCAGCGGATATTATATTTGTTGTTCGCACAATGTACGGCGACGCTGCGGGTCAGGCTCTCGATCGCGCCCTTGGCCATGGCATAGGCGACGACAATCGGCTCGCCGACGATCGAGGCGATCGAGCACATGTTGATAATTGCCCCGCCACCCGATGCCTTCATCGCTGGCACCGCATATTTGCAGCCATAAAAAGCACCATCAGCGCTGACCGCCATGACGAAGCGATATTCTTCGGCGGTCTGGGTCTCGATCGTGCCTGGCTCGACCACCCCGGCATTATTGACCAATATGTCGAGTCTGCCATGGCGGGAGACGACATCGGCAATCAGGTCTTCCCAACCCTGCTCGTCGCGAACATCCTGGACGTGAAACTCAGCGGCATCGCCAATCTCTCCGGCCACGCGATTGCCATTTTCGGAGTCCATATCGGTCAGGATGACGGTCGCGCCCTCGCGCGCGAACATCCGGGCATCGGCTTCGCCCAGCCCCTTGGCCGCGCCTGTTATTATTGCCACTTTGCCTTGCAATCTGCCCATGCTTTATCTCCTCCACAATCCTTGCATGGAAAGCTAGGACCAGAGTCAAATAATAACGACTGACAAAATTAGGAGATATCAGGGATGTACACTTTGGAGCAGCTGTCGGCCCGCGAAGAAATTCGCGATATCCTGCACCGTTACTGCAAGGGGATCGATCGCCGCGACTGGCCGCTGGTCCGCTCCTGCTTTGCCGATGATCATGTCCACAAACATGCCGAATATGAAGGGCCACCGGACGAATTCATCGGCTTTGCCAGTCAGGTGCTGGAACATATTCCGGGCACCCACCATTCGCTCTCCAACATCCATATCGCGCTTTCGGATGACGGCAACAGCGCCACCACCGAAGCCAATTTTGTCGCCTATCACTATATCGAAGCAGGCAACCCGGACTTCGCCCCGTGCCAGACCCACGGCAAGGC
>JAGPVK010000170.1 GCA_018067055.1 Sphingomonadales bacterium
CCTGGCGTTTCGAAACAGGCATCTTTCGAACCAAAAGAGACACATCTACCAGCCATTTAAGCCGCATCCACAACGAAACCGCACCGTGCAATATGATGTAGAAGCAATAAAAGCTGTCAAGCACGGATGGCGTCTTTTGAAAATTGATTGCACCGCTAAAATCAGCAGTCAGATTTTTGGGTTCGACCTTGAACAATCGCTGGTGCAACTCGATAGCGGTGGAAAATTGCGGATCAACAAAGGTCAGGTCTTTGAACAGCTTCATGTCCGACAACTGGCGTTTCAACGTCACGCGTTTATTGGCTCTCAGGGAATAGTTTTTGTAGATATATCCATTGGCGCTCAACAGCTGAATCGCCAACCGGGATGCGTGCGGCGGAATCTGAATGTCGATGTCCTTGGATTGCCTGGTCTGAGGATCATCATAAATTTGATCTGCGATACCCAGCCCTTTGAGCGTGGAAAAGGGTATCGCGTGGTCTTCCAGTAATTTTGTTATCTTTTGCAGTGCGGCTCTTTGAGCAAGAATCGAACGTGTGTTTTTGTGATATGTTGCCGATAATAGGGAAGCCGCCCGCTCGCTTATATTCTCGTGATGCCTGGTGGCCTTGTAAAGCATTGCCCCGATACGATGGCGTTGAATGGCAAAATTTGCCAGCGCTTCATCGATCGGTGCTTCGCAATCTATCTCCGGTAATGCAATTTGTGGGCGAATATGCGCAGAGAGAGATCGCAAATGTTTGCTGTCAGAATGTTCCATCATCAACTTGCACTAAACCATCGCTGTAATCTGTGCGAACGGAAAAACCAAAGCCCGGATTGACTGATTTGGTGCCATGTTTGGAGCCCGAGACAATATCGGGCAAGCCCATAAAGCTATCGGTAAAAAATCAGGACGATCGAGTCTTCTCGACCGCGCCATTTCTTTCGCCGGTAGCCTGAGACACAGGTTCCTGCTCGCCCTCCTGCGCAAAGAAAATGCCCTTGCCGTCGCCGCGCGTTCGCTCGGTGACGCTCTCGACAAAAGCATCCGCGACGGCTTGCCGCCATGCCTCATATCGCGGACGATCCGAGCGGGTTCCGGCAGCAACATGCAAGCGCAGTTCCTCGACCAGCGCCGCCAGCGCTTCGGGCTCCATGCCCCAAAGCATATTGATTGCGTCGCTGATTGTCTTCGGCATGCTCTGGTCCGCGATCCGCGCGCTGCAGGCGAAGGCAATGCCCTGCGCGAACCACTCGCCATTCGGCCCGGCCCGCCGGTACCCGTCCATGAATATATTCTCGTCCGCGGGACCGGCATAGCAACTCGCCAGACCAATGCCCGCCCAGAGATCCGCCCGCCGACCGGCCGTCATGCTGTTGGCCAGAGCCGCCGCTTTTCCGATATCGGCTCCGCTGACAAACCAGATGCCGCGCCCGACCCCCTGATCATAGGCGCGCGAGGCATAGCCTGCCAGTTTTCGCTTGGGGCTGTTGAGAGTCTTTTCCTGCTGAAAATAGACATTGTGGTAGCCCATGCCGTCATAGGCCAGCCAGCGGTAAAACGGATCCAGCGCGCCGACAATGGCCTTTTCCCGCCAGGAAAGCTTGGACATGGCCAAGCCGGTACCGGCATGGACCAGCAGCGGATAGCGCTCCTCGAACCGCGCCCGGAATTTCCCCAGCATCGGTCGGCGAAACGGAATGGAGTCGACCAGCGCGCTGCCCATCGCTCCGCCTTCGACAAAAAAACCTCGCAACAAAGCCGGCTCTTGCGCCATTGCCCGTTCGAACTCGGCCAGCGAGCGGGCCGACAATATCAGATTATAGCCGCGCAGAAATGTCTTGCCGATCGATTCCAGCCGTTCTTCATGGCTTTTCTCGGCAAGGTCAAAGCCGCGAATTCTGAATTCCACGCGACGCGGATCCAATGCCAAAATCTTTCCCAAGACAGCCGGTAGCGGCTTCAATTGATCAGTCTGATCTTCAAGCATTGTGGCCCGCTCCATCTTGCCTGCCGGATTCATGGTCAACATGGCTTTAACCTTGTTGCCATGTCCATAACGCAATCAAAAGCTTCCGGCAAAATATCTTTTCCCAATAAACGAGGCCATGTGTCTCTATTTGGTTCCGAATATTTGTCTTAACCGGCCAACCAGACCGATCATGCTTGAATTTGTTAACCAGCCTGGCGCGATAAGGTTGGAAATCTTGGTGCCAGCGAACAAGCGGGAAATAGAGACAATGAAAACGATATTGGTCGTCGGCGTCCGCGGTATCCCGGAGGTTGAAGGCGGCGTGGAGAAACATGCCGAGCGGCTCTTCCCGCTGGTTGCCGAACAGGGCTGGACGGTCAACATCGCCGGGATGAAGCCGTTTTTGGAAAGTGGCCAGTTTCGCGGGATTTCTCTCTGGCGTGCGCCATCGCTGGGGTTACTGAAAGCCGATCGTTGGCTTTACGCGATCGCGACGCTGTTCAAGGCGCTGCGGATGCGACCGGATATTATCCATTTTGCTCGACTGGAATCGGCCGCTCTGTTGTGGGCCTATCGGCTGATCGGCTGCAAGATTGTCGTCCGCTATGGCGCTGATTGTCACGCCCGCCCATGGAGCGGGCCGAGGAAATGGTTCATGCAATGCGCGCAATATCAGCTGCGCTGGGCCGATGCGATCATCGCCGTTACCCCGGCGCTGGCCAAATATTTGCGGGCTGCCGGCAATCTGCACAATATCCATGTCATCGGCAATGCGCTTGACCGGACGGACCATGTTCCGGAAGTCCTGCGCGCACCGGTCAGCGGGGATTATATGCTGTTCGTCGGCCAGATATCGCAGAAAAAGAATATCCACAGCCTCGTTTCCGCCTTTCGT
>JAGPVK010000462.1 GCA_018067055.1 Sphingomonadales bacterium
GGATGCGAAGAGATAGAAAGCGAAGACTTGCATTATACACATCCTCCCTGAAGCGAAGCTTCGGGGAGGTGGCGTGCAGAATGCACGACGGAGGGGCCGAACGAAGTGAGGATGGCGCGGCGCCCCTCCACCATCCTGCGGATGGTCCCCCTCCCCGTGCTGCGCACAAGGAGGAAAGGTTCAGCATATTTTTGCACATTTTCCCCCATTGGAATCATCACAGCGCCCATTACCGATAAGGCGCATCGGCGGCAAGGTTTGCCGCGATTGCCCGCTCCCATTTGTCGCCATTTTCCAGCAGTTTCGATTTGTCGTAAATCAGTTCTTCGCGCGTCTCGGTCGCATATTCGAAATTCGGGCCCTCGACGATCGCGTCAACCGGGCACGCTTCCTGACAGAAACCGCAATAGATGCACTTGGTCATGTCGATGTCATAGCGCGTGGTACGGCGCGAGCCATCCTCGCGCGGCTCGGCCTCGATCGTGATCGCCTGCGCCGGACAGACCGCTTCGCACAGCTTGCAGGCAATGCAGCGTTCCTCGCCATTGGGATAGCGGCGCAACGCATGTTCGCCCCGGAACCGCGGTGAAATCGGGTTCTTTTCATAGGGGTAATTGATCGTCTTCTTCGCCTTGAAGAAATATTTCAGCGTCAGCCAGTGCGCGCCGATAAATTCGAACAGGGTGAAAGCCTTGATGGTTTGTGCGATACTCATGCGTTTTTCCCGGTCACGTCATTGCGAGGAGCGCCAGCGACGCGGCAATCCAGAGCGGCGAGAGACGCACTGGATTGCTTCGCTGCGCTCGCAACGACGGTGAAGAATTTGATGCTTTGCAAGATGGTCATGCTGAATACCTCGTCAGCATTAGAAAGCCGCTGACCAGGAACACCCAGAACAGCGAAACTGGCAGGAATATCTTCCAGCCCAGACGCATCAGCTGGTCATAGCGGTAGCGCGGAACCGTCGCCTTGACCCAGCTGAAGATGAAGAAGAAGAAGAATATTTTCGCGAACAGCCAGATGATGCCTGGCACCATGTACAGCGGTTCCCAGTCAATCGGTGGCAACCAGCCACCCCAGAACAGGATCGCGTTCAGCGTGCACATCAATAGGACGTTGGCATATTCACCGAGCCAGAACAGCGCGAAAGACATTGACGAATATTCGGTCTGGTAACCGGCAACCAGTTCGCTTTCCGCCTCGGTCAGATCGAACGGAGTGCGCGCGGTTTCGGCGAGCGAGGAGATCAGGAACATCACCGCCATCGGGAACAGCAGCGGGTTGATACCGTATGCGTTGATCCCGAGCAGATGGGATTTCTGGCCGATGATGATGTCCTGCAGATTGAAACTGCCGGCCATCAGCACCACCGAGATGATGATGAAGCCGATCGAAACTTCGTAGGAAATCATCTGTGCCGCAGCGCGCATCGCCGAGAAGAACGGATATTTCGAGTTACTGGCCCACCCGGCAATGACAACGCCGTAGACGCCCAGCGAACTGACCGCGAGAATGTAGAGCAAGCCGATATTGATATTGGCCAGCACCATATTCTCGCCAAACGGGATCACCGCCCAGGCGAGCAGCGCCACGGTAAAAGTGATGATCGGCGCGAGCAGGAACAGGCCCTTGTTGGCGCCCGACGGGATGATGGTTTCCTGCAGAAACACTTTCAGACCATCGGCAAAAGACTGAAGCAATCCGAAAGGCCCGACAACGTTCGGACCACGCCGCAAGGCCATCGCAGCCCAGATTTTTCTGTCGACATAGATGATCATCGCCACGGCCAGCATCAGCGGCAGTGCGATCAGCAGGATCAGCGCCAGCGTTGCGACAAACCAGCCGAGCTCGGCACCAAGGAAGGTGGTTTGGAGATATTCGGTCATTAAATCCTCCCTGCTTGCGGGGAGGTGGCGCGCGCGCAGCGCGTGACGGAGGGGGCGCTAGGCCAGACGCAAAGCTGGCGAGTAAGGCGAGCCCCCTCCACCGCTTCGCGGTCCCCCTCCCCGTTCCGGGGAGGATTTGGAAACAACATATTCATCACTCTGCTGCCTCCATCAATTCATCATCGGCATGCAGCAATTCCGCAGAACAACGCTGCATCGTGCCGCTGGCGCGGGCGATGCTGTTGGTCAGGTAGAAATCCTTGATCGGATGCACGCCCTGGCCCTTAGGCGCGCTGGACAGGCCCTTGGGTGGCG
>JAGPVK010000189.1 GCA_018067055.1 Sphingomonadales bacterium
CCAATTACAAAAAAATGAACTTTTTTGCCCGGCGTTCTCCAGGTCGGAATGCCATCCATTTTTAGTCGCAACAATGTTCCGTAAATTAACGCAAATGCGAGACACCCCGCTATCAACGAACAGCCTAAATTCAGCAGCGGATATCTTAGAGTACGAAATTCAGCCATCCGTTGATGCCAGTCACCGGCAGCACATTCATCCCCGACCATTGCATTTGCGAAAAGGTCACGCGCAGCCACAGCATCATGATAGACTGGCAGACCCGAACCGTACGTGATCAAAACCGCGCCAACAACAGCAGCAAAAATCGGTAAAATCCAAACCATAAGTGGCCGGATTTCAAACATTAGCTAGCTCAATAAACCCGCTTCTTCGGCTTCACATATTCCGCTTCGTCGGTCAGCGTATAATCATGCACCGGGCGGTAGCTGATTTCGCTCTTGCCACCGTTGCCGCCCCAGCCGTCGAAGGTGATGACGGTATGCTTCATCCAGTTCTTGTCGTCGCGATCCGGATAGTCTTCCTGCATATGCGCGCCGCGGCTTTCCTTGCGGTTGGCGGCGGCCTTGATCGTCACCATCGCCTGAGACATGAGATTGTCGAGCTCGAGCGTCTCGATCAGATCGGTGTTCCAGATCAGCGAGCGATCGGTGACGCCGATATCGGCGAGCTTGGCATTAACCTTGTCCATTGCCGCAACGCCTTCTTCGAGCAGCTTGTTGTCGCGGAACACGGCGGCATGCATCTGCATGGTTTTCTGCATTTCAAGGCGCAGGTCCGCAGTCGGGATCGAGCCCTTGGCATTGCGGAAATGGTCGAGACGTTTGAGCGCCAGATCGGCGGAATCCGCCGGCAGTGGCTTGTGCGACGCGTTCGGCACCAGCTTTTCCTTCAGCCGCAGACCGGTCGCCCGGCCAAAGACCACCAGGTCGATCAGCGAGTTGGAGCCGAGGCGGTTGGCACCGTGCACCGAAACGCAGGCCGCTTCGCCAACGGAGTAAAGGCCCGGGACAATCGCATCCGGATCATCCTTGGTCGGGTTGATCACTTCGCCATGATAGTTGCAGGGTATGCCGCCCATATTATAATGGACCGTCGGCACCACCGGCAAAGCTTCACGGGTTAGGTCGACGCCAGCAAAAATCTTGCCGGTTTCGGTGATACCCGGCAGCCGCTCGGCCAATACTTCCGGCGCGATATGATCGAGGTGGAGATAGATATGATCCTTCTCCGGCCCGACACCGCGGCCTTCGCGGATTTCGGTGGCCATGCAGCGCGAGACAACATCGCGGCTGGCCAGATCCTTGGCGCTCGGCGCATAGCGTTCCATGAACCGCTCGCCTTCGCTGTTGGTCAGATAACCGCCCTCGCCGCGTGCGCCTTCGGTGATCAGCACGCCCGCGCCGTAAATGCCGGTCGGGTGAAACTGGACAAATTCCATGTCCTGCAGCGGCAGACCAGCGCGCAGCACCATGCCGCCACCGTCACCGGTGCAAGTATGGGCAGAAGTCGCGCTGAAATAGCAGCGTCCGGCACCGCCGGTGGCCAGCACCACAGCGTGGCTGCGGAAGCGGTGGATCGAGCCGTCTTCGAGGCACAGGGCGATCACGCCGCGGCACTCGCCGTCTTCCATGATCAGGTCGATGGCGAAATATTCGATGAAGAAATCCGCGTCATATTTCAGGCTCTGCTGATAGAGCGCGTGCAGCATCGCGTGGCCGGTACGGTCGGCAGCAGCGCAGGTGCGCTGGACCGGAGGCCCCTCGCCCATATTCTGCATATGGCCGCCAAACGGCCGCTGATAGATCGTGCCGTCTTCGTTGCGCGAGAATGGCACGCCGGCATGTTCCAGTTCGTACACAGCCTCTGGCGCTTCGCGCACCAGATATTCGATCGCGTCCTGATCGCCGAGCCAGTCGGAGCCCTTGACCGTATCATACATATGCCATTGCCAGTGATCGGGCGTGTTGTTGCCGAGCGAAGCGGCGATCCCGCCCTGCGCCGCAACCGTGTGCGAACGGGTCGGAAAAACCTTGGTGATACAGGCTGTTTTCAGGCCCGATTCCGCAGACCCCATGGTGGCGCGCAGGCCAGAGCCGCCGGCGCCGACCACGACCGTGTCATAGGTGTGATCAATGATCTTGTAGGCAGGCTGGGTGGAATTTTCGGTCTTCATGCTACCACTCCGGTAAACGCTATTTTCGCGACCGAGAAAATACCCAGAGCCGCGCCGCCAATGGCGAAAAAGTTAAGCAGGATCATCAGGCCGAATTTCATGCCATGATCCGGGACATAATCCTCGATCAGCACCTGCAGGCCGATCCGCAGATGCCAGAAGACACTGACCAGCATCAGCATCATCGGTACTGCCACCAACGGCGAAGCCAGCCATTCGACCATCACTTCGTGGCCGAACTGCGGCAGCCGAATCAGCGAGAACACCAGCCACAGCACGAGCAGCAAGTTGCTCACCGCGGTGACCCGCTGCACTATCCAGTGATGCGCGCCTTCTTGTGCCGATCCGAGGCCGCGTACCCGGCCGATATTGGTTCCTGAACCCATGATCTATATCCTGTTCTGTCAGAAATTCTTGGAAGCGATGTAGAGCCACATCGCGCTGGTGGTAATGATCGCGGCCAAGGGCACGGCGATCGACCACATCCTGTTGGCCTGCAGTTCATAACCGGCGCCGGCATCCATCACAAAATGGCGCAGCCCCGAATACATATGCTCGAAAAACGAAAAGCTCATCCCGACCAGCACGATATAACCGAGATAGAGAAAGTCGAACCAGCTCTGGAAATAGGCGTAGCTCTCCGGACCAGCGGAAATCGCATAAAGCCACCAGACCAGCAGCGGTACGCCGACCAGCGCCATGCCATCACCGGTGACCCGGTGAAGGATGGACACCAGCATATGCGGCCCCCATTTATAGACTTGCAGATGCGGTGAAAGCGGTCTGTTCGATGCTGAACCTGATGCGCCGGCCATGGTCTTCCCCTGAACAATCTCCCCGGCCCGTGCCGGAGTCTTTGAAATCGAACCATTCCCTTAGCGAAAAGCGCGTATCATGCAAACCAGATGCGCCTTATTTGGATAATTTATTAGTGCAAACTTGGATGGCGGCGATGCAATAGAGGAAATCTGCATCATCCATGGACGCGCGCGCCAAGTCGTTCTAGTCAATCACCCATGAGCAACAAAAAGATACATATATTGGTGACCGGAGCCAGCCGCGGGATTGGCAAAGCGATCATCGAATCGCTGGACCAGGACAATGTGACGGTGATCGGTCAAAGCACCAAAGGCGGTGATCGTCTGATTGCCTCCGATTTCACGCAGGATGGCGCCGCCACCGGCTTGTGGGACGAGGCGCTCGACCGGCTCGACGGCCGGATCGACGTGCTGATCAACAACGCCGGCCTGTTCCAGCCGAATCCGGTCGCTGCCGATGACTGGCTGGAAAGCTGGAACCGGACGATGACGATCAATCTGACCGTATCCGCCGAACTCTGCCGCCTCGCGGTCCTGCATTTTCAGCAGCGCGACAAGCCGGGCCGGATTGTCAATATCGCCAGTCGCGCAGCCTATCGCGGCGACGGCCCGGATTACTGGCATTATGCCGCATCCAAGGGTGGCATGGTCGCGATGACCAAGACGATTGCTAGAGCCTATGCCCATCAACAGATTCTGGCCTTTGCGATCTGCCCCGGCTTTACGATGACCGGCATGGCGGAAGACTATCTCGCCAGCCGCGGCGGCGACAAATTGCTCGCCGACATCCCGCTCGGCCGGGTCGCTCAGCCCGAAGAAATCGCCTCAATGGCCCGCTATTGCGCGCTCGATGCCCCGGCCAGCATGACCGGCGCGGTGCTCGACGCCAATGGTGCAAGCTACGTAAGATAAGGCCAATGGTGCAAGCTACGTAAGATAAGGGGGTAACCGGGATGAAATGGGTATTGGTAGTTTTCGCTTTTCAATTGAGCGCAGATGACGATTTCGAGAATGCTTCGGTGAAAGTCGAGGTTTATGAGAGTCAGGAAGAGTGCGATGCGATGGGTGAAACCTATCGCGAAAGGGTGGCATTGCCGGATGAAACAAAGTCTCTGTCGAGTTGCATTCCAGAGTCAATTTTTGACGAATCCTCGATGTCTGCAATCGACACTTGATGTCTCTTATATTTAAATTGCACCTCCGATGATCGCCCGCGAACTGCTGGATACCGCGCCCATCCCCGGCGGCGACGAATTGCGCCTGTTCCGCCGCGAACTCAAGGGCGCGGATGAATATTCGATCATGCTTGGCCGGATCGAACTGATGAACAGCCGACTCAGCGGATCGGAAGAGGCGCTGGCCACCCTTACCTGCGGACGCCTGGCGGTAAAAAATCCGCGGATCTTGATCGGCGGCTATGGCATGGGCTTCACTTTGCGCGCCGCTCTCTCGGTTTTGCCGCCGCAGGCGCATGTCGAAGTGGTCGAACTGATTCCCGCCATCGTCAAATGGGCGCGCGGACCGATGGCGGCGCTGTCGCAGAAATGTCTCGATGACAGCCGCGTCACCATCACTGTCGGCGTCGTGTGCGATGTGATCAACAAGGCAGACCGCGAATATGATGCGATTCTGCTCGATGTCGATAATGGCCCGGATGGCCTGACCCATGAAGCCAATGACCGGCTGTACAGCATGGCGGGACTGGCCGCAGCGAAAAAAGCGCTTCGATCCAACGGCATATTGGCGGTCTGGTCGAGCGAAGGCGATAGCAGATTCACCACGCGTCTGCACAAATCCGGCTTTGCCGTTGATGTGGAAACCGTATCGGCCCGCGCCAATGGCAAAGGCGCAAAACACACGATCTGGCTGGCCAAAAAAGGCTGACCGCAATCGCCTGCTTCAGAAGCGGATATCGAGCGCCACAAAACTCCACAGTCCCGCACCCGCCAGAACCATGCTGCTGGCCAACAGGGCCGCTACAGCCGACTTGCCGTTTTTCCAGCCGGCACTGACGCCTGCAACCCCTGCCTTGAACAGCATATTGGCCAATACCGTCATCGCCAGCACGAAGCCGGCAAGATTGGCCATTATCGTGTCCGTCGGCAGAGTCCCGAGGGTGATGATCGCCGCATCGACGTCCAGCGATCCCATGATCAATATCAGATAGGCAATCCCGCTGCTCCCGAACTTGGCTTCCGCCCACCGCGCCGCCAGCGACATCGCCGCGACCGTCAACGCAAAGAAAAAAGCGGGCAGCAGGCGTATGGGGTTGCGCGTTTCGACGCTCTCGTCCGTCTTCGCAGCACCGCTCCGGCGCAACAGCAACAGACCGATGATTCCTCCCACCAGCGCAGCTGGTGTCAATATCATCGCCAGCGGCAGGAAGGCAAAATTAGCCAATACGAAGGTCAGCAACAGCACCCGCACGTACATCACCGATGAAGCCAGCGCGATACCGGCCGACAAGGTGCGTCTGTTGCTCTCTTCCCCGCGCAATCGCTGGGCCAGCGCTGCGGTCACCGCAGTGGAACTATAGGCGCCGCCGATAACGGCAGTGACAACCGTTCCGTGGGCCTCGCCGAATATCCGGTTGGCAATATAGCCAGCAAAGGACAGGCCGGTGACCAGGATGACGACAAACCATAATTGCTGCAGGTTGAACGCTTCATAGGGCCCAAAATCCCGGTCAGGAAGAAAGGGCAGAACTGCCAGAGCGATCAGGGCAAAGCGGATCATGACATTGATATCGGTCGATCCGAGCTTGCCCAACAGTCCGTGCAGTTCGGAGCGCATCGACAGCAAACCGGTGACAATTGCGGCTCCGGCCATCGCCACCGCGGGATAGCCGCTCCCCGCAAGAAGCCCCAGACACAGCGTCAGCAGCGAGACCACGAAATTGGTGATGCTTCGTCCGTCGGGATCGTGGATCGCCTTGAAATGGCTGACCGACAACATGGTCACAACACCGGCCAGCAAGATCGCAGCGATAATCAGACTGAGGCTTTGTGCTATCAGCGCGACCAGTCCGCCCAGTCCGGCGATCAGGGCGAATGTACGAATCCCGGCGACGCGAGCACCCTTGTGCTCATCGCGCATTGTCCAGCCGCGTTCGACCCCGATCAACAGGCCCGCCGCCAATGCGATCGCAAGGTCGCGGTAAATCAGCCACTCGCCAGAGAAATCTGTCAGCATTGCCTTTTACCGCCGGGTTTCACCGCTCGCATCGCGGATTTTCTTGAATTCGGACCCGGCTTTCCATTCCGGCCAACGCTTCGAATAGGCAAGATCATTGCCGATATCGAACATCACGTTGATATCCTGCACCGCCCCGGTCAGGTCCCACTCCGGCGACCAGGCATCACAGGCGGCGTGATAGCAATTGCCGGTATAATCGTCGATCCACTTCTGACCCGCGGCCCGACCGCCATCGACCAGATTCGAGGCACCGGCCAGGCTCATCATCAGCAATACCGGCACGCCGCGCTTGGCGAGCGAAAAATGATCGGCGCGAAAGAACAAACCGCGCTCGGGCAGATTCTCTTCGGTCACCACGCGTCCCTGCAATCTGGCAAATTTTGCCAGATCGTCCTCGAGCGTCCCCTGCCCCTTGCCGACCAGTATAACGTCCTTGGCCTTGCCAGCGGTTTGCAGGACATCGATTGCCAGATTGGCGACGGTTTTTTCGACCGGATAGATCGGTGCCTGGGCATAGACTTCGGACCCGAGCAGTCCGCGCTCTTCCGCGCTCCACGCAGCGATCACAATCGTCCGGTCCGGCTGAGGCATGGATTTGAACTTGCGCGCGATCTCCATGATCCCGGCGATGCCGAGCGCGTCGTCATTGGCACCGGCGCGATAGATTTTGCCGTCCTTGTCGGGTGGTCCCTCGCCATAGGCATCCCAATGCGCACCATAAATGATGGTTTCGTCGGGCCGCGACTTGCCGCTGATCTTGCCGAATACATTCTGGCTCTTCACCACTTCCTGGGTCACCGGATAGGCGGCAGAGAAGCGCGCGCCGATCGCTACCGGCTTGAATTCCTTGGTCCTCGCTGCAGCGCGCAAACTGGCAAGGTCCAGCCCCGCTTCATCGAATAATTTCGTGGCAGTCTCACCACTGATCCACCCCTGCAATGCCAGGCTGGTCATTTCACCGTCTGGCTTGGCAATGCCGTAATTTTCGCCTTGCGGACTTTCCACGACGCTCCAGCCATAGCCAGCCGCTTCGGTTTCATGAATGATAAGGGCCGCCGATGCGCCGCGCCGCGCGGCTTCCTCGAACTTGTAGGTCCAGCGGCCGTAATAGGTCATTGCCCGGCCACCGAATGTGCCAGCCACCGGTTCGTCGGAAGCAGCAGCGAAATCCGGGTCATTGACCAAAAAGACCGCAACCTTTCCCTTCAGGTCGACATCCTTGAAATCGTCCCATCCCCGCTCCGGCGCGGTCACGCCATAGCCGACAAAGACCATGTCCGCATCCTCGACCGTCACCCTGTCCCTGGGCTGCAAGGTTGAAACATAGATATCCTTGCCGGCATTTAACGCGGTGGCTTTGCCCTTGCTGGTTATCGAAAGCGTTTCCGGCTTGCCCAAAGCCGTGTGCAACAAAGGCACCGGTTGCGTCCAGCTGCCGTCAACACCGCCGGGTTCCAGGCCCAGCGCCTCGAATCGTCCGATCAGATAGCCGATGGTACGATCCTCGCCCGCAGTGCCTGGCGCTCGCCCTTCAAACTGGTCCAGAGTCATGGTTTTGACCGTCCGGGTGATTTCCTCGGCGCTGATTTCTGTCGCCTGATCGGTGGATTGGGCCAGGGCCGGCGCGCCAAACAGCATGACGGCGGCGGAAAGCAAGGCGGTGGTGCGACCTGATAACAAAGCAAAAACTCCTGCAAAATCGAAATTGTTCCTGACCCTAGCTTTTTGGCCGACATTTGCCCACGAAGTTTTTTACGCTATGTTTTGCACTAATGCGCAGGCTCCGCTAACGGCTGCCCATGCTCAATTTCAGTAATATAACCGTGCGCCTCGGCGGCACTGTGATCCTTGATGGCGCGACCGCTGCGCTGCCCCCCGGCGCGCGCGTCGGCATGATCGGCCGCAATGGCGCGGGCAAGTCGACCCTGATGAAGGTTATCGCGGGCATGCTCGAGCCCGATGACGGCAGCGTCGACATGCCCAAGGACGCTAGGCTTGGCTATATTGCCCAGGAAGCACCTGCCGGACAGGACAGTCCGCTGGATACCGTGCTCGCCGCTGATGTCGAGCGGGCGTCCCTGCTGGAGGAGGCAGAAACCGCCGCCGACCCGCACCGGATTGGTGAAATCCACGAACGGCTGAACATGATCGAGGCGCATAGCGCGCCGGCGCGCGCAGCCAAGATCCTGATCGGACTGGGCTTTGACGAAGCCGCGCAGCAGCAGCCGATGGACAGTTTCTCCGGCGGCTGGCGGATGCGTGTGGCACTGGCGGCGCTGTTATTCTCGCAACCCGAAGTCCTGCTGCTCGACGAGCCGTCCAATCACCTTGATCTCGAAGCAACAATGTGGCTGGAAAATTTCCTGACCAGCTATCAGGCGACGATCCTGGTGATCAGCCACGAACGCGACTTGCTCAACAATGTCGTCGATCATATCCTGCATCTGCAGCATGGCACCACAACCCTCTATCCCGGCGGCTATGACGCGTTCGAGAAACAGCGGGCAGAGCGTCAGGCGCAGCTGGCATCCTCGCGCGAAAAACAGATTGCCCAGCGCGAAAAGCTCGAGTCCTTCGTGACCCGCTGGGGCGCCAAGGCGCATAGCGCCAAGCAGGCGCAGAGCCGGGTCAAGGCGCTCGCCCGGATGGAACCGATTGCCGCGGCGATTGATGATCCCTCGCTGAGTTTCCATTTCCCCAGCCCGGCGGAACTGAAGCCACCGCTGATCACGCTTGATGACGCATCCGTCGGATATGGCGACAATATCATCCTCTCCGGTCTCAATATGCGGCTTGATCCCGATGACCGCACGGCGCTGCTCGGGCGCAACGGCAACGGCAAGACCACCCTTGCGCGGCTGCTTGCCAGCCAGCTGGAACCAAAACAGGGCGCGATCAACAAGTCGGGCAAGCTGACCGTCGGCTATTTCACCCAATATCAGGTCGAGGAACTGGATACGTCCGATACGCCGCTGGAACATATGACGCGGCTGATGAAGGACGCCAAGCCGGGCGCGGTGCGTGCGCAGCTTGGCCGTTTCGG
>JAGPVK010000195.1 GCA_018067055.1 Sphingomonadales bacterium
CCGAAACGACCGGGTGGGAAAGCAGATTGGCCAGAAAACCGAGTTTGAATATGCCCAGAAGCAGCAGGAACAAACCTGACAGCAACGCCAATACCAAGGCTGCGGCGATAAATTCGGCGCTGCCGGGGGGAGCAATGGCGCTTGCGGCAGTCAGGGTCATCAGCGACACCACCGCGACCGGCCCGACCGCCAAGGTCCGGCTGGTCCCGAAGATTGCATAAGCTATCAGCGGCAGGATTGACGCATAGAGCCCGATCTCCGGCGGCAGTCCTGCCAGCATGGCATAAGCCAGGCTTTGCGGGATCAGCATGATCGTAACGATTATCGCTGCGACGCCATCATTGGTCAGCGTGGTGCTGTTATAGCGGCTGCCCCAATCCAGGATTGGCAAATAGCGTGAGATTTTCATGGGGCTATCTTATTCCGCGCCGATACGGTGCGGCTTGACCATCCATTCTCGTCCCTTGAGCATGCCATGCCAGTAGACTGGCGGCAGGATCGTGTCCTTGAGCAGCCAGGACAGCCGCGACGGTCTCGTGCCATCGATCAGCCAGTTTGGAAAGCTTGGCAGCAATTTGCCGCCATAGCCGAATTCGGCCAGCACCACCTTGCCGCGTTCTACCGTCAGCGGGCAGCTGCCGTAGCCATCATAATCGGCGACGGGCGGCTTGCCTGCGAGGGCGGCCAGGGCATTGACAGCGACAATCGGAGCCTGTTTGCGCACCGCTGCCATCGTCTTGGCATTGGGCGCGCTGCAGGCATCGCCGAGCGAGAAAATATTGGCATATTTTACGTGCCGCAGGGTTGCCGGATCGACATCGACGAAACCGCTTTCCGCTGCCAGCGGACTGGAGCGGACAAAATCGGGAGCCATTTGCGGCGGGACGACATGGATCATGTCAAACTTCACTTCGACCCTTTTGGTTTCCTCACCATGTTTTTGCTCGAATGTTGCAATCTGAGCTGGGCCATCGACTGCGACAAGCGTGGATTCAAGGTTCAGATGCGCGTTGTAGCGGTCGATATATTCCATCAAGGCCGGCACATATTCCTTGATGCCAAATAGCGCCGCGCCGGTATTGTGAAATTGGACGTCAATATTCGCCAATACACCTTCTTTTTCCCATTTGCTGCAGGACAGATACATCGCCTTTTGCGGCGCACCGGCACATTTTATCGGCATTGGCGGCTGGGTGAACAAAGCGGTCCCGCTGGTCAGTTCCTTGACCAGCCGGAAAGTATAAGGCGCGAGATCGAAGCGGTAATTGGACGTGACACCATTTTTGCCCAAGGTCTCGGGTAGACCGTCAATCGCCGCCCAGTCGAGCTTGATGCCGGGACAGACGATCAGAACGTCATAATGGATTTCCTGTCCGTCGGCGGTCGTGACGGCATTATTGTCCGGATCAAAGGAAGCGGCCGCAGACTTTATCCATTTCGCCCGGGCAGGGATCAGGTCCTTTTCCTTGCGGTGGGTGAATTCCGCAGAAAAGGCGCCGCCCCCGACCATTGTCCAGCCGGGCTGGTAATAATGATCGTCGGCCGGGTCGATAATCGCGAGCGAGATTTTTCTGTCGCGCTTGAACATGCTTGCGGCGGTTGCAATACCGGCGGATCCGCCACCGACGATGACCACGTTGAACCTGGTTGCCGGGGAAGATGCCGCTTTGGACGCTGTCCGGGCCATGTCCGTCAGCTTGGTCGACCGGGCACCCGACCGGCAATAGGCCAGTGTCGGGGCGGGCAGCTTGGCAAGTGCAGCCGCCATTTTTTCGCCGTCCTGATCGGTGATCGCGCCGGATATCGCCGGAACATAAGCAAATTGCAGACCAGATTTTTCTGCCGCCTCGGCAACCGCGGCCGAGCTTGGGTGCTCCCCGGTTTCGCTATCAGGCCGGTTGCAGATGATCGATTTGAAACCGGCTTTTGCCAGCGCCGCGACATCGTCAAGCTGCAGTTGCGGCGAAACGCTTACGGCATCGTTCAACTTCGTAATTTCTGGCTTGCTTGTCATCGGACATCCTTCTCGATTCTGACTTGTCTAACTGGTCACGCGATGGGCGATCATCCCGGCAAATAATGCTATCACGAAGGCCAGTGCGGGCAGTGGATTGATTGCCAGATCGGCCAGCCCTGGCCCGGGACAGAGACCGCTTATACCCCAGCCGGCACCGAAGAGAACCGCGCCGATCGTCAGTTTGCGATCGATCAGCGATGTGCCCGGCAGCGAGAAATGCGCATCGGCAAACGGCTTGTCGAGCCGTCGCTGAATGATCCAGGCGACAGCCATCGGAATCATCGCGCCGCCCATCACGAAGGCAAGGGTCGGGTCCCAATGGCCGAAGAGATCCAGAAATCCTTGCACTCGCGCAGGATCAGCCATGCCCGAAAAGGCCAGGCCAGCGCCAAAAAGCGCTCCGGCGAGAAGGGCGACCAAAATTTGCTTCACAACAGACCTCCCGCGCGCATCAGCGCCACCGTGACAAATCCGCTAGCCATGAAAATGGCCGTGGCAATCAGCGAACGCGGGGACAGTCGAGACATGCCGCAGACGCCGTGGCCGCTAGTGCAGCCAGAGCCAAGCCGGGTGCCGTAGCCAACCAGCAACCCGCCGATCAGCAGCGGGATGATCGAGGGCGGGAATCGGGTTTCGACGCCACCGATGATCGCAGACAGGATATAGGCCCCTAGCGGCAAGCCAATGACGAACGCCGTCGCTATGCCGCGTGGCGCGCCGCTATCGGCGATCCCGGTCGCGCGGGCCGCCAGTCCGCTAACGCCAGCAATGCGACCGAGGCCGAGCAGCATCAACGCCGCGGCGACCCCGATCATCAGTCCGCCGATCAGGCCTTCCAGCGGCATGGCATGGGGAAATGCAGCGAGCATCAGACGCCGTTCAACGGAACTTTGAGGTAGCGCACGCCATTGTCTTCTGCCGGCGGCAAATGGCCGGCGCGCATATTGACCTGGACAGACGGCAGGATCAGCCGCGGCATATCCAGCGTCTTGTCGCGTTCGGTCCGCATTTGGACAAACTCGTCTTCACTCACCCCGTCATGCGCATGAATATTGCCCTTCCGCTGCTCGGCAACGGTGGTTTCCCAGACATATTCGGTCCGACCGGCGGGCAGATAATCATGACACATGAACAGGCGGGTGGTCGGTGGAAGTTCCAATATGCGGCGCAGTGACTGGTAGAGCTGTCGCGCATCGCCGCCCGGAAAATCGGCGCGGGCGGAGCCATAATCGGGCATGAACATGGTATCGCCGACAAAGACCGCATCGCCGATGACATAGGCGATATCGGCCGGCGTATGGCCAGGCACATGCATCACGGTGACGTCGATCGTGCCGATCTTGAACGTATCTCCATCTGCGAACAGGCGATCGAAATCGGAGCCGTCGCGCTGGAACTCGGTGCCGGCGTTGAACAATTTGCCGAACACATTTTGTACTGTCACGATATGCTCGCCGATGGCAATCTTGCCGCCAAGCTTTTCCTGCAGATAGGGAGCGGCCGACAAATGGTCGGCGTGGGCATGAGTTTCGAGCAGCCATTCGACCTTCAGGCCATGCTCATTCACATAGGCAATCACCTCGTCGGCGGAATCGAAGGAGGTCCGACCGGAAGCGGGATCAAAGTCGAACACGCTGTCGATGATCGCGGCGCCTTTTGTCTCTGTATCGTGCACCACATAGGTCACGGTATAGGTTGCCTGATCAAAAAAGGCCTTGATCACGGGAATCTTGCGCTGCGCATGGGAAATCTGTTCCGTTGCATGAATCAGGGTCGAATCAGTCATAGAAAATTCCTCATATTCATATTTACATAAATCATGTAATACATTATATGTGTTGCGTCAATATGCGAACACTGCCAATTCTCAAGATAAGGTGGAACTTAATGTCAGACGCGTTGCAGGTAAAGTCAGGGTCATTGCGTATCGGTGACAGGACCCCGGATTTCGAGGCGCGTACAACCCACGGCCCGGTGAAGCTGTCCGATTATCGCGGCCGCTGGCTGATCTTCTTCTCCCATCCGGCCGACTTTACGCCGGTATGCACCACGGAATTTGTGGCTTTGGCGCGGCATCAGGACAAGTTTGAAGCGATGGGCTGCGCACTGCTCGGCCTTTCTGTAGACAGTCTTTACGCCCATCTCGCCTGGGTTCGTGCCATTGAGGACAGGTTTGAGGTCAAAATCCCCTTTCCGATAGTCGAGGACCCGAGCATGGCCATCGGACATGCCTTTGGCATGATTGATGAAAATGCTTCAGATTCGGCGGCGATGCGGACCAGCTATTTTATTGATCCCGAAGGCGTTATCCGGGCGACAACCTGTTATCCGCACAATGTCGGCCGTTCGGTTGACGAGATGCTTCGCATGCTGGCAGCGCTGCAACTGACTGACGCGCAAGATGTGCTGACACCGGAAGGCTGGCAGCCAGGCGACGACGTGCTTGCGATACCGCCGCTCTCGGATCAGGATATCAGTCGCGAAGAGGACTGGTTCTGTCATCTGGTGAAAAATCCATGACGGCAATTTTTGAAAGCCGTGACCGCGCCGATGCCGCGACCGAAAAGCTGAAGGTCTATGCCCAGCCGCAACGGTTGATGATCCTGTCTTACCTGCTGCGCGGTGAACGCAGCGTCAGCGATATCGATATGGCGACGGGTATCGGTCAGCCGGCGCTCAGTCAGCAACTGGCTGCGTTGAGACAGGCAGATGTGGTAAAAACACGGCGTGAGGGAAAGCAGATTTGCTATGATCTTGCCGATGAATCGGTTCGGCTCTGCGTGAGAACGATGGAGGCGCTATTGACGGATCAACCCGATCCGAAGCGGGTTATGAAGGCAGCGACCTTTCTTGGCACCGCAGCCGAGAAACCAATGACGGGTACCGGCGCGGCGGGCTTCGCGAAGATTCTATAGGACAGGAAAATAGTTCATGAGCAATGACGGAGCCAAGCAAGGCCAGCAGCCTGAAGAGCTGAAACCGGAAGACTGGGCAGGGGACATGGGATTGAAATGGCTGGCCAGCCTCTCGCTGTTCGAGGAGATGATCGCCCCCATCGGCGACGCATTGCTCGCCCGGGCTGATTATCAAGCGGGCGAGACGGTCATTGATCTGGGTTGCGGTGGCGGTGCCACAACGCTCGCAATCGCGCAGGCGGTTGCACCGTCCGGGAAAGTCATGGGCGTCGATATTTCCCCCGACCTTGTCTCCGCCGCTCGCGAACGCGCAGTAAAGAGTGGCGCGCCGAATATAGAATTCACCTGCGCCGATGCGTCCACCGTCCAATTGGCAGATGCGCCTTATGACCGGCTTTTTTCGCGCTTTGGCAGCATGTTTTTTGAAGACCCGGTCAGCGCGTTTTCAAATCTGCGCGGGCTGGTCCGCAAGGGCGGCCGTATCGACCTGGCAATATGGGGCCCGCCGCGCGACAATCTGTGGATGATGGAAATGATGGGCGTCGTCAGGAACCACGTCGAAGTTCCGCCCGCCGTTCCCCGTGCACCCGGGCCATTTGCCCTCGAAGATCTCGAATATCTGGGCGAGATAATGGACGGCAGTGGTTTCACCGATATGGACGTGGTCGCCTATCAAGGTCTGCAACCGGTCGGTGGCGTTGATGCGACGCCCGAGAAAGCCGTCGCCTTTGCTCTTTCTGCGATGGCGGCCGGTCGTTTGTTGAGCGACAAGGGCGAAGCGATATTGGCGGCGGCCACCAGCGAACTGACCGATGTTTTTGCCCGGCATCATGTGCCGGGAAAAGGCGTGATGATGCAGGGCAAGGCCTGGCTGGTGTCGGCGATCGCTTGAGATTTTGAATCCTGCTGGGCCTCGGTCCGCTGTAGGCAACGCAATCAGGTCGTTCCGAGTGAATTCTTCCGATGTGCAATCCGTCGGCGATGGAGCACGATGCCGACGGGAATGCAGATCGCGATCAAGCCCAGCATGTACAGTCCGCTGATCGGGTCAGCGAAAATGAAAGCGCCCAGCAGCGCGATGCTGACCAGCAAGGCAATGGCGGGGAGAACCGGATAGCCGATGGCGCGATATGGGCGTGCCAGATCCGGTTGGCTGCGGCGGAGTGCAAAGAAAGCGGCTCCATAGAGGACGGTGACGAAAATCCCCAGCGCACCCATCAGTTTGAAGACAAAGACAAAGCCGCCCGAGAATATCAGTCCGATGGTCAAGACCGCCGAGACCAGCAACGCGATGTCAGGCGTGCCGCCCCGATTGACACGGGTGGCGGTGTGCAGGAACAGCCCGTCGGATGCCATGCCGAATAAAACGCGGGGCATGATCATGATCAAGGCATTGAGCGTGACAACCGTCATAAAGGCAGCAAGCAGGGCGACCAGAGTCATTCCGATTGAACCAAAGGCGCGTTCGACGACGAGCGCTACCGGCAGGTCAGACAGACGCAAGGTGGCGACGTCCAATGCGATATACATGCTGAGGTTCAGCGCCAGATAGACGGCAATGACGATCACGCA
>JAGPVK010000155.1 GCA_018067055.1 Sphingomonadales bacterium
GTTTTTGATGCATTAACATCCGATATGGGGCGGGTTGCATAGCTGCAAAAGCAGCTATTCATCTCCGGAGATTGCAACAAGTCGCAATAGTTGGAGATGGGCCTCTGCCTCCGCAGGGGCGCGTTGCAAACTAATAGTGGGCAGGGAAGTCAAGCATGGCATCAAGAGCCGATCAGGTCGCAGCGAATCTAAGCCTGGCAAAATTTGGCGAAGCGACAGAATTGCGCAGACGCATCTGGTTTACGCTTGGTGCGCTTATCGTGTTCCGGCTGCTCAGCTTCGTACCGCTGCCCGGCGTTGATCCGGTCGTTCTGGCTGATCTCTATGATCAGACCCGTGGCGGTGTTCTCGATATTTTCAATACATTTTCCGGCGGTTCGCTGTCGCGGATGAGCCTGATCGCACTCGGCGTCATGCCCTATATCACCGCATCGATCGTCGTCCAGCTGGCAGCGGCTTTGTCGCCGACTCTGGCTGCCGTCAAAAAAGAAGGCGAAGCGGGCCGCAAGAAGCTCAATCAATATACCCGCTACGGCACGGTTGGTCTGACCGCCGTGCAAGGCTATTTCATCGCCGTTGGCCTGGAAAGCTTCGCTTCCCAGTCGGGACTGCAGGCGGTTGTCGAGCCCGGTTACATGTTCCGCGTTGGTGCAGTCATAAGTCTCGTTGGCGGAACATTGTTCCTGATGTGGCTGGGCGAGCAGATCACCAGCCGTGGTATCGGCAATGGTATCTCGCTGATCATCATGGCGGGCATTGTCGCCCAGATGCCGACCTTTGTCGTCAATCTCATGGAAGGCAGCCGCACCGGTTCGATCAGCGCCTTGACGATCGTTGGACTGATTGTGATGGTCGCCAGTTTGATCCTGTTCATCAGCTTCATGGAGCGTGCCCAGCGACGGGTGCTGATTCAATATCCGAAGCGCGCGACCCAGAATGGCGTGATGCAGGCTGATCGCAGCCACTTGCCGCTGAAGGTCAATACGGCAGGTGTTATCCCGCCGATTTTTGCTTCTTCGCTGCTGCTGATGCCGCTGACGGTGACTCAGTTTGCGGGCAATACCGCGGCCGGAGAATCGGCCTTCGGTGACTTCATTATCACGCTCAACCAATATCTGGCTCACGGCCAGCCGCTGTACATGGCGCTCTACGCTGCGGGCATTATCTTCTTCTGTTTCTTCTACACGGCGGTCGTGTTCAATCCGGAAGAAACAGCCGAGAATCTCAAGAAAAACGGCGGCTTTGTTCCTGGCATTCGTCCGGGCAAGAATACCGCAGACTATCTCGATTATGTGCTGACCCGGATTACCGTGGTTGGCGCGGCCTATCTTGCTCTGGTCTGTGTATTGCCGGAATATGTAATGGCACAAACCAATCTGCCGATTTTCTTTCTTGGCGGCACCAGCCTGTTGATCGTCGTCAACGTGACGGTTGATACGGTGACGCAGATCCAGAGCCATTTGCTGGCCCTGCAATATGGCGATCTGCTCAAGAAAGCGAAGCTCAAGGGCGGACGGCGCAAACGCTAGGCGTAGAACCTGTCAATTCGGCAATAGTATCTTTCCATCATCACGGGGGTAATCGTATGGACATCATCTTGTTGGGACCACCGGGTGCCGGGAAGGGGACTCAGGCGAGCCGTCTGGAAGATGAGCATGGCATGGTCCAGCTTTCGACCGGCGACATGCTCCGCGCAGCGGTAAAAGCTGGCACGGACGTCGGCCTGAAAGCCAAGGCCTTGATGGACGCGGGAGAACTGGTTCCGGACGATGTGGTTTCCGGTATTATTGGCGACAAGCTGGATGAGCTTGGTCCCGATCAGGGTGTTATCTTTGACGGCTACCCCCGAACCGCCGCGCAAGCTGCTTCGCTGGATGAGATTTTGTCAGCTCGAGATCGCAAACTTTCCTATGTCATCGAGCTAGCCGTCGATGAAGATGCTCTGGTTGAGCGGATTACGGGCCGGTTCACGTGCGGCAAATGCGGTGAAGGCTATCATGACACGTTCAAACAGCCTGCCGTGCCCGGTGTCTGTGATGTCTGCGGTTCGACCGATTTCAAGCGGCGTCCGGACGACAATGAAGAAACCGTCCGCACCCGTATGCAGGAATATCGCGCCAAGACAGCACCGATCCTGCCGATCTATGAAGCGCGCGGCATCGTGCGCAAGGTCAATGGCATGGGCAGCATGGCGGAAGTCAATGATGCGATAGAGGCAGTCCTGTCGCTCTGAGCAAATTCACGGGAGACACGGTCATGGCCAAGCTGACAATTCGCGCAATATTCGCAATAACGGCGCTTTGCAGCATGACCGCCGCCAGAGCGGAAGTGACCAATACTGCCGACAATGGCTTTACCGTGCAGCATCAAACGGTCATTGCCGGTGATGCCGAGGCGGTCTGGAAAGCGATGATCGCGCCGTCACGCTATTGGAACGGCGATCACAGCTGGACCGGCAATGCCGAAAATTTCTATCTTGTACCGCAGGCTGGTGGCTGCTTTTGCGAGCTGATCCGGACCACGTCGGCGGACAATATCAAATCGTCGGACGGCAGCGTTCAGCATATGCGGGTGATCTATGCGCATAATAACAAGATGCTCCGCATGTCTGGCGCACTCGGGCCGCTGCAGAGCGAAGCGGTGGTCGGCACGCTGACCATGCAACTCCAGCCGCAGGGCGGAAGCACCGTGGTTCGCTTTACCTACAAGGTGGGCGGTTATATGGAATTTGCCATCGATCAGATTGCGCCTGCTGTTGACGGTGTTATCGGCGAGCAATTGGCACGTCTGGCAGCTTTATTCGGCGAGCCGGAAGCGACGGACCCTGATCAGCAGGATGGCGCTGCCGATCCCGATGATAGTGGCACAGGCAGCGTCGACGAAGACGGTGATCAGGACTGATTTTCTGCTCACTCTCAACACTTTACCAACGCCATTGAATAGTTCTATGAAGATAGCATACCCGCTGCCGACTCGAGGGCGTCGACAGCGATAATCGGGTCGCGCTGATATACAAGGGGTATATAATGGCCGTTTCCGATCATGTAGATTTTTCGACCTTCATGGAAGGCGTCAAGAAGCGCAATCCGGGACAACCTGAATTTGTTCAGGCAGTCCAGGAAGTCGCGATGGATATTTTCGACTTCATCGAAGACAAGGAAGCCTATCACAGCGCACAGATCTTGCGGCGCATTGCCGAGCCTGACCGGGTGGTATCGTTCCGGGTTTGCTGGGAGGATGACAATCACTGCATCCGCGTCCAGCGCGGTTATCGCATCCAGAATAACAACGCGATTGGCCCGTATAAGGGCGGCATTCGTTTTCACCCAAGCGTCACCGAAAGCGTGCTGAAATTTCTCGCCTTCGAGCAGACGTTCAAAAACGCGCTGACCGGACTGCCGATGGGCGGCGGCAAGGGGGGCGCAAACTTCAACCCTAAGGGCAAGTCCGATGCCGAAGTGATGCGCTTCTGCCAGTCGTTCATGACCGAGCTTTACCGTCATATCGGCCCGGACACGGATGTCCCTGCCGGTGATATCGGTGTGGGTGGCCGTGAAATCGGTTACATGTTCGGCCAGTACAAGCGGATTACCAATCGCTGGGAAGGCGTGCTGACCGGCAAGGGGCTGGAATATGGCGGGTCGCAGATGCGGCCCGAAGCGACCGGTTACGGCGCAGTCTATTTCATGGAGAATATGCTGAAACATCGCAACGATGCGATTGCGGGCAAGACCGCGGTCATTTCCGGGTCCGGCAATGTCGCTACCCATGCGGCCGAGCAGATTACCAAGCAAGGCGGCAAGGTATTGACGCTTTCCGACAGCGGCGGCTTCATTCACGATCCCGACGGTATCGATCAGGACAAGATCGATTGGGTCAAACATCATAAAACCCACACGCGGGGCCGGATCAGCGACTATACCGATCATTTCACCGGAGCATCCTATCATGAAGGCAAGCGCCCGTGGAGCGTGCCCTGTGACCTGGCATTGCCCTGCGCGACCCAGAATGAACTGAATGAAGAGGAAGCCAAGGAACTGGTCAGCAATGGCGTGATTGCCGTGTCGGAAGGCGCGAACATGCCGACCACGCTGGAAGGCGTCCATGTCTTCCATGACGCCAAGATCATGTATGGTCCGGGCAAGGCAGCCAATGCTGGCGGTGTTGCCGTATCCGGCCTTGAAATGAGCCAGAATGCCGAGCGGATCAGCTGGAACCACGAACGGCTTGGCGAGATGCTGACCGATCTGATGGAAGGCATCCACGGCAAATGCGTCGAATATGGCGACCAGGGCGATGGCTATGTCGACTATGTGAAGGGCGCCAATATCGCCGGCTTCAAGAAAGTGGCCGATGCCATGCTGGCTTACGGTGTCGTCTAGATTATAATTATCTTGCGCAAGAAAGCGCCATCGGCCAGATCATTGGCCGATGGCGCACGCAAATATCCCGAAGGTTAAACGGCTCGCCAAGAAGCTCAAAGAGCCGTGCGAAATCGGTTGGTGCGAGCTTATAGACTTGCCCGAATTTGGCGTAAAAAACCTGCATGCCAAGGTTGATACCGGGGCAGCGACATCCTCGCTTCACGCCACCCGGATCAAGCCATTTGAAAAAGATGGTCAGCAATTTGTGCAATTTACCATCCCGATGGGAACCGGCACGGCCGATTATCATTGCGAAGCGCGGGTCTACGGACAGCGCAAAATCAAGAGCAGTAATGGTGTTATGCAAACCCGTTATGTGGTAGAGACAGTCATGAAGCTGGGGCCACTGGAGTGGGTCGGGCATATGACACTTGCCAATCGGCAATCAATGATATTTCCGGTCCTGATAGGTCGCCGAGCACTGAAACGGGGTTTTCTCGTCAACAGCGCCAGGCGCTGGATGCTGGGGCGGCACGAAGAAAGATAATTTATGAAAATCGCAATGCTTGCTCGCAACCCCAATCTATATTCGCACAAGCGTTTGGTCGAGGCTGCTGAGCACCGCGGGCATACGCTGGATATATTGAACACCACTCGCTGTACGGTGCATATCGCCAGCCACCGACCGACGATCACCTATAATGGTGACAAGCTGGAAGGCTATGAAGCGGTCATCCCGCGTATTGGTGCATCGATCACCAACTATGGTACCGCAGTATTGCGGCAGTTTGAAATGGCGGGTGTCTGGCCGCTCAACGAAAGCGTTGCCATTGGCCGGAGCCGTGACAAGCTGCGGTCGATGCAAATATTTGCCAAATACGGACTGGGCTTGCCGCTAACGGCCTATGCCAATGATCCCAAGCAGGCGGAAGAGATCATCCGGGCCGTCAATGGTCCGCCGGTGGTCATCAAGCTGCTGGAGGGCACCCAGGGCATCGGTGTGGTTCTCGCCGAGACCATGTCGAGCGCCAAGTCGGTGATCGAGGCGTTTCGCGGAGCCAATGTCAATATTCTGGTGCAGGAATTCATCAAGGAAGCCGGCGGTACCGATATCCGCGCGCTGGTCGTGGGCGGCAAGGTGGTCGCCGCGATGAAGCGCACCGGGGCAGCGGACGACTTCCGCTCCAACCTGCACCGCGGCGGCAGCGCCCAGATCGTCAAGATCACGCCCGAGGAGCGGCTGACCGCCCTGCGCGCGGCCAAGCATATGGGCCTGAACGTCTGCGGTGTCGACATGCTGCGTTCCAATCATGGTCCGGTGATCATGGAGGTGAACAGCTCGCCGGGTCTGGAAGGCATCGAAAATGCCACGGGCAAGGACGTCGCGGGCCAGATCATCGAATTCATCGAGAAAAACGCCCAGCCCGGAAAGACGAAAACGCGCGGCAAGGGGTAACGGAGTGGGCCTGGCTACCGCAGCCCCGAACCAGGGATTTGCGAAACTCTGTTGCACTTTGCAATGCGGACTGCAGTATCGTCATTTCCGCTGGATCGGGCAGG
>JAGPVK010000157.1 GCA_018067055.1 Sphingomonadales bacterium
GACCGATCGCGGCGGTCAGATGTTGACCGGGAAGCTCACCATCAAGCAACCCGGCAAAATCCGATTCGAATATCAGAAGGACGCGAATCTGCTGATCGTCGGCGATGGCAAAGCCCTGACCATGATCGATTATGACGTGAATCAGGTCCAGCGCTGGCCGATCGGCAACAGCCCGCTCGCGGCGCTGCTCAATCCGGAACGGGACCTGTCAAAATATGGAAAGATCGTGCCGACCCGCAATCCGGCGGTGTTGAGCGTCGAAGTCAGCGATCCGAAACGTCCGGAATATGGCATCATCACCATGGTGTTCACGAAAAAGCCCGGCGCGCCCGGCGGACTGAGTCTCGATGGCTGGGTTTCACTGGATTCAAAAAATAATCGCACATCGATCCGGCTTTCCAACCAGAGATTCGGAGCACCGGTCGCCAACAGCACCTTCAAATGGGACGATCCCCGGCGAAAAAGTCGCACCAAGCGGTGAACCGAGACAGGCTGCCGATCAGCAGAATATGATATTTATTCCGTTCATATTCCCGACAGAAATGCGGGACTATAACCAAATACAGGATGAAGAGAGGCAGTCAGGTTTTCCCCCTGTTACCTGACGAAACAAATCTGATCTCATCCTTTGCGTGACGAACGCGAGTTTGCCCCCACCTCCTTAATGCCCCCGGAGGTGGGGGTTTTACTTTCCCCACCCAGCAAAATTACCGACCATCGCTATCGCCTTTAGGCTTGGGTTTCTGTGTGAGCGTGGCTATCAGGCTCGGCATGAGTGATAGTCTGAAAATCGTCAGCTGGAATATTAACAGCGTCCGTGCCCGCCTCGACATCGTCGAACGCTTCCTGACCGAGGAGGCGCCTGACATTTTGTGCCTGCAGGAAACCAAGGTCCGCAATGACCAATTCCCCGAGGGGATGTTCCGGCGTCTCGGCTATAATCACATGATCCTGCACGGCCAGCCGATGCACCATGGCGTCGCGATCATCAGCCGTGTGCCGCTGCACAAGGACGAGCGGTTCGACTGGCAGGACAATGGCGAAGCCCGCCATGTCGGCGCAGTATTGCAAAATGGCGTAAGAATCGAGAATGTCTATATTCCCGCTGGTGGCGAAATTCCGGACCGCGACCTCAATCCGAAATTCGGCCAGAAGCTCGATTTCTTTGGCCGGATGACCGAATGGTCGAAGAATCTGAAGGAACCGACGATCCTGATGGGCGATTTCAATGTCGCGCCGCTTGAATCCGATGTCTGGAGCCACAAGGCCCTGGTCAAGGTGGTCAGCCATACCCAGATCGAGATCGACCATCTCTACGCGATGCGCGACGCGCATGGCTGGGTCGATGTCGGCCGCAAGCTGATCCCCGACCCCGAGCGTCTGTTCACCTGGTGGAGCTATCGCGCCAAGGACTGGCGCGCGTCGGACAAGGGCCGCCGGCTCGATCATGTCTGGGTCAGCCCGGAACTGGCAGACAAGGCGAAGAGCCATGTCGTGCTCGAAGATGCGCGCAGCTGGGGCAAGCCATCGGATCACGCGCCCCTGATCACGGAATTCGAATTTTGAAGGCAGCGCCTCTTGACGGGGCCGAGAAGGCAGCGGCCCGCCGCGCGGCTCGCGCGATTGATGCGCTGCGCCGGGGCTGGCCGATTGGCGTGACCGCAGGTGGCCAGCAGCTCAATCTGCTGCCGGTGGAAACGGGCTCGCTCGAGGCGGCCCTGCCCGCTTCCGGAACCGTGTCGCTGCTGATCTCTGCCAGTCGTGCGGCGACGCTCAAATTGCTCAACCAGTTCGCCGCAGCCGATCCGAACCTGCCAATCCAGATCCGCCTTGCTGCGCCGGTCACAGCAGCCGAGATTGTCGCGATTGTCGATCCGGTGCTCGACATGCAATATCCGATGAAAGGGCCGTTTCGCAGCGAGACGCTGACCAATCCAAAAGCCGCCATCGCGGCGATGGAACTGGCGCGCCACGGAGCGCTGCTGCCTGCCTTTCTGATCGTCGATGAGGCAGAGGATATTGTCGAGGCGGAAGATGTCGCCGCTTATGCCGACTCCACGGCCCTCACGATCAGCGCTCATGCCAGGCTGCCGGTTGCGGCCAATGCCGAGGCCCATATCTACGGCTTTCGCAGCGATGCCGATGCCACCGATCATATCGCGTTGGTGATCGGCAAGCGCGATGCCAGCACCCCGGTCGTGCGGCTGCACAGCGAATGCCTGACCGGCGATGTGCTGGGCAGCCTGAAATGCGACTGCGGCCCGCAACTGCACGCCGCGCTCGAACAGATGGGCGAAGCAAGCTGGGGGATATTGCTCTACCTGCGTCAGGAAGGCCGCGGCATCGGGCTGATCAACAAATTGCGCGCCTATGCGCTGCAGGATCAGGGCTTTGACACGGTAGATGCCAACCAGCGGCTGGGCTTTGCCATCGACGCCCGCGATTTTTCGATCGCTGCGCGGATGCTGGAACTGCTCAACGTGCCGACAGTCAGATTGCTGACCAATAATCCCGAAAAAGTGGAAGGATTGGAGGCATGCGGCGTGACGGTAGAAGAGCGCCTGCCGGTCAAGATCGCCGCCAATCCGCATAATGAGTTTTATCTCGATACGAAAAGGGATCGTACGGGGCACCAGCTATAGCGGACCGCATTGGGCGGCATGGCGGGAAAATCTACAAACTGTCCTGAGCCAGCAGCTTGCCGATCAGCGGGTTCGGGAATTTCCGTTTCATCGTAACCGCGTAAAAGCTCTCGGTCAGATCGAGCGATATATCCGATTCCCATAGCTGCCCGGTGGCGATTTCATCCTGCACGACAATCGGCGGGATCACCGGATTTTGCTCGAGCAGGCTGGCCAGATCGCGATTGCCCTGGACCCGCTGCTGACGGGCAAAGGCAATCTTCCGGGAAAAAACGCTTCTGTTGCGGAAGGCTAAGGCATATCAACAGACGGGAGGGGGACAACATATGTTACGGAACTTGAAAATCTTGCTGATCTTGAGCGTCGCCATCTGGGGATTGCTGGGAGTCTTTGGTAATATTCTTGACTGGGGCGGAACCACGGGAGCCGTTTCGGTTGCGACCTCGATGTCGACTTTCGATGGCGGTGCCGACGATTGGCGAGCCACTTCCAACCCTGCGATCATCCTTGCTGGCGCTCTGTCGATCGTGTTGCTCAAATCCTTCACCGCGATTTTATGTCTGGCTGGAGCGTGGCGGATGTGGACGGCTCGCGCCGCTGACGCCGTTGTCTTTGCCAAGGCAAAAACTTATGCGCTGGCCGGCTGTGCCGTCGCCATTTTCATGCTGTTCTTCGGCTGGATCGTGATTGCCGAAACATGGTTTGAACTGTGGCGATCAGAGGTGATGCGCGAAGCGGCGCTGGACGCTGCTTTTCGCTATTGCGGAATGATCGGAGTGATTGCGCTGTTTGTCGGAATGCCCGACGAATAGCTCAGCCGACCTTTTCATCTTGAATATGGCACTTATCAGTGCTTCCCAGCTGTTGTCAGTCTGTCACCATTCCCCTGCAAAACACTTCAACCAGCAATGTGACATTGGCTTCGGCTTCCTTACTGGTGTGAGCCTTTTCCAGCACGCCGTTTACCGATTGAATGAGCAGGCTGGCAAGCAGATCGGCCTTGCTCTTCTCTTTGAGCTCCTCCTCGAGCAATCTCGCGACAAGCGATTTCAGTCGATCATTCGCTGCGAGTATTTCCCCGCCACAAATCCGGTTTTTCTCGTTTATCAGTTCGCGGCCATATTCTGACTGATGCAATAATTCATAAACCCAGCTGACGCGGGCATTGATAACAGCAAGCAGCCGTTTGTTCCACGGCCCTGAATCCGAATAGGCAGC
>JAGPVK010000208.1 GCA_018067055.1 Sphingomonadales bacterium
GCGCTGTCCAGCAGCGCCACCGCCTCTGTAGCCAGTTTCTGTGCACCCGGCAGATCATCGGCGCGCTGGTGGCCCCTTGCTGTCCAGCCGAGCAAATCGGCGATCAGGGCCGGATCATCCTGCAGCGTTCTGCGCGCATCGACAAGCGAAGCCTCGAGCATCTTGAGCGTAGTCGCGGATTGCGGGCCGGCCGAATCCATTTCCAGGGGGTCGAAACGGCGGAACAGATTGAGCAGCATATCCTTGCCCCTCTCCACCCGGTCGAGAGCGGCAACCGCCATATTGCGTTGCTCGCGTATTTCATTGGCATAGATCGAGGCGGTCAGTCCCCAGCCGACCAGACCCAGCAACAAGCAAGCCGCCAGGGCAGCTGTCCACGGATTATGTCTGGCGAGACGCCATATCGCGGCGAATTTACCGTCGGGGGCAGCCGATACTGTCTGCCCCGCGATCAGCTTGCGCAAGTCCGCGGCAAATTGCGATGCGGCAGGATATCTTCCCTCAGGATCGGGTGCGGTTGACATCTCCGCGACGGCCCTGTGATCGGCATCAAGAGCAAAATCGGCGAGCAGCTGCCTCAGGATCAGACCGAGCTGAAAAATATCGCTGCTAATCGTCATGGCCTGACCGGCGCGATGCTCCGGTGATGCGATCGCCGGTGACATGGCGATGGCGGGATCAGCAATCCCGTCTTCATCGAGCAATTGGGCAATGCCGAAATCTAGCAGCTTGATCGAACCGTCTCGCAAAACCAAGACATGTTCGGCTTTGATATCGCCATGCAGGACCAGCCGGTTGTGTGCCGCCTGTAACGCATCCGCCACCTCTGCGACCAGCGCTAGCCGGTCCGTCAGATTCGTTCCATTGGTTGCGCAATATTCGGTAATCGGCAGGCCATCGACATATTCCATCACCAACCAGGGCGACCCCGTCGCCGTTTCACCGCCGTCGATGATCCTCACCAGTCCGTGATGGTCGAGGCTGGCGAGAACATTGCGTTCGCGATGGAACAATTTGATCAGCTCGTCACTAACGATCGAGGCGCGCATGATTTTCAGTGCGGCCTTTTGCTTGTAGCGGTCATCATCGCGTTCGACTTCGTAGACTTCGGCGAGGCCGCCCGATCCGATATGGGCGACGACTTTCCACGGTCCATAAAGAGCGCCGACGCGCGGATCGTCGGAATCACGGGCAAGTTCCGGCACAACCATGTCGAGAAATATATCGCGCTTTTGCTCCAGTGCAGCAAATAGTGACTGATTGCGCGTCGACGTCTCCAGCAACAATTGTGTGCGCAACCCCAGTACGGGTTCGGCGGAGAAATGGTTTTTAATCCACAAGGAGCGCTGACCGGAAGCCAGTGACAGGGCATGGTCAAGCGCGAAATCGACCCTTTCCCAGTCCGACCTGCCGATATCCTGCTTCATGTCGCACCCGTTATCATATTCGTCCCACTAGACTGAATCGACTGATCTGCGATCCCAAATCCAGGTGGGTTCATGATTATTCATGAACTCCATTGTCGCTCTGATAACGTCAAACAGCGCCATCATCCGCCACAAAATGTTCAGCGAGATAGATTCTCGCCCGTGTCCATTGCCTTTCAACCGTACGCGCCGAGCGATCCAGAGCCCGGGCGGTTTCCTCCACGGTGAGTCCGGCGAAAAACCGGCATTCGACAACGGCCTCCAGTTCGGGAACGCGGTCAGAGAGCAAGGCAAGCGCTTCATCGACCGTCAAAATGGCGTCCGAAGGCGCCGTATCGGCGACCAGATTTTCGTCCAGCTGGACATGGGCTGCCCCCCCGCCCCGCTTGTCGGCGGTCTTGCGCCGGGCGTGGTCGACCAATATTTGCCGCATGGCACGGGCTGCCGTGGCCAGATAGTGGTTGCGATCAGTGTAGGAAGACCCTTCGGAGGCGGATAATTTCAGCCACGCCTCGTGGACGATCATCGTGGTATTCAGCGATGCACCCGTGTTTTGCCGGCTAAGCTGGCGTGAAGCGATCCGGCGCAAAGCATCATAAGTCTCCGCTACCAGTTCTTCGGACAGGTTCAGTCTGCGGACTTCAGATTCACGTTCACGGCGATTGCTGTCCATTCAACGTTCCCATGCAAGACTCCGCGCGCTGTTTGCCGGAGGGAAGCTCTATTTTCGTGCATGTGGCTGGTATAGCAAGGCTTTTTCTGCATTTTCGCTATTTTGGAAGGCAACGAATCTTATTCTGCATTTTCAATGACGAAAATTTCGACGCGGGTTCCGCCATCACCGGTGTCACCGCTGAGGGTGATTGAACCATCGTCAATTCCCTCTCCGGCAAAACGAAGGAGCAGGACATTGCCCTGTTCTGCGCTGATGATAGACAAATTCTGCCTCGGCAGCGCGCAGCGATAGAAGGTCAATATGTCATCTTGCGTTCGCGGGACATTTGCCACGATGACATAATTGTCGCTGGCATATTCCGGCGGTTGACCATGCGTCTGTAGCTCGATGACGCTTCCCGGTGGCAATATGATCGATGGTGGATAATTCTCCACTTCCACCATCCGCAATTCGGGACAAGCGGCATTTGCGGCGCTGTCTAAGGTCGAGCAGCTTGCCAGAACAAGCATGATGGCTGTCAGCATCATAGGGAAATCGAGGGTTCGTCCTATTGGTGCCGCCACCTTCACTGTCCCGATCTGGCGATGGCTTCCAAAGCCTCAATATCGATCCGGTCAATCGCCGAGCGCAGATCGTCGATGGAATCGGCGTAACCATCGGCTTCGACATTGAACCGGTCGCCGACGATCATCCCGTAACGGCCATCCCGGCTCTCGCTATCAAAACGGATCGTCGCCAGTCGACCGTCAATTTTTCCGGTCTTTTCGATGACGTGTCCATTCTGGCTTTCGGATTCGACGTTGAAGGCATTGCCCAAGGCAGCGAGGCTGCCGGCGACGCCCAGATCGGTAATCGTCAGATCGATACGCTTGTCATCCTCGCCATAGCTGGCAGACGCGCTGGACGAACCGACTCCGCCGATCGATGCTCCACTGGTCTTCAAATTGGACTGCGAAAGGCCGCCGGGCAGTGACGCCGGAAGCATCATGGCGAGTTGTTTTGACGGTAATGCGGTGGCCTTCCCGCTTTGCGCCCTTTCATTGGCCGCGGCCATTTTCTCGCTGGCTTCCTCCAGCTTGCCAAGATCGACGGATCCCACTCCAGGCACGTTAAAGTTACCGGAAAGCGTGCCGTCACCAACTTCCGGCACCGAGCTGGTCATGAGCATCATCGGGGCCAATATTACGCTGAAAATCATCCCTGCAATCGCGCCGACCACGAGGATCGTCACGGTGTAGAGCAGAGCCTTTTCATCCGGCGCCTTCATCATCACCGGGATGCCAACATAGAGGAGATATAATCCGTATAGTCCAAGCATGGTGAGCATTCCGAGGCCTGGAACAAGCTGAAAAATCCCTGCGACCCATGCAGCAGTCGCGCTATATGCGGCCAGTTTGAAGGCGTTGTTACGATTGGCAGTGCCGCCGAAGCGGGGAGCCAGAAAGTCGATCAACAAGGCCATCAGAAACACACCAATCAGGGTGAATATATAGCTGACGGCTGCCGTCGACAGCGATGAAAGAAAAGACGGCCGGTGGGTAATCCCGAAGAAGCTGTTGCCAAATACAACGGCGTGAATGAAGGCGGCAATCGGCCCGATCGCGGCGAGCGGAATGACGTAGGATTTGTAGATGGCAGCGATACTCGCCACCTCGCCTTCGATAACCGGCCATTCTTCGCGAGGGCGCAGCAAAATAGCTTTCGCCCGCTCCAACAATGATGCTCCGCTTTGCTCTTCAATCATTTGGCACACTCCCTGTTTTAACCCGGTTACCTTGCAAGACGAAGAATGATCAGAAAACCCGCCAAAGCAGGGCCAAATATTCTTGTCCTTGACCGCGATGATCGCAAGATGTTTTCGGCGTCTCTAACTTGACAAGCTTTGGCTGCGAGGGAGAACTTGGTGGGCCTGCAGTACATAAGAAATTTGTGATCTGATAATCGGTCCGCAAGCCCCATTGACCCTGCCCCCACCGAGAACAAGAGCGATCAGCAATTCGAACGCAAAATCCACGAACGTCCTGGTTTCCGCCTCTTAGCTCTGACTTATTCAATGACCGCTTTTGTTGGATAATGACGGCGTTAACGAAAATCCGCAATCGGCAGCAAGCAAGGATGCGGCAGGATCATAAGATCGGAATATCAGAAGCTGCAGGCTGTAGGAAAGCCAGGAATGCATTAGATTATATTCTATGATGCTGCTCTGCGGCCTTTCCCAGCCAGATCAACTGCTTCGGGGCGCACCCGACCGGAGAGGGAGCGCATGGGAAGGCCGTATGTGAGCAGCGGCTGATCCGCCTCGATGGGTTGCGCATGTTTCAGAAGCAATTCGGTCGCTGATTCACGGGTAACAGCGGCTGAGAACAAATAGCCCTGCCCCAGTTTGCAGCCGATTTCTCGCAATAAATCGCCCTGATCTTCTGTCTCGATGCCTTCTGCAACCACCCGGATATCGAGCTTTCGTGCGATGCCGAGCAGACCTTCGATGATCGCCATGCCCCGGTCGCCATGCCGCAATTGACTAACGAAGGATTTGTCAATTTTGATGATATCGACCGGTACCGTCAGCAAATGGGTGAGCGATGCGAAGCCGGTGCCGAAATCATCCAGGGCTATGCGCAAACCATGCGCACGCAGCGCCTTGATCTCCCGTGCAACCACCGGGTCATTTTGGCCGAGATAGACGGATTCCGTAACCTCCAGAACGACATGTTTGAGCGGAACATTCTCGCGACCAAAGGCCGCTTCGATGCGATCGTAAAGCGTGCCGCTGTGAAAATCGGCAGAAGAAATATTGATCCCGACATGCTGAAACGGAATCCCGCGGTCCAGCCAGGATCGAACATCAGCGGCGACCAGGTCCAACATGCCCTGGGTCAGCTTGGCTGCGACATCGACGTCAGTCATGGCCTGATGAAAGGCACCTGCCGAAACGATATTGCCTTCGGGCTTGCGCAACCGGCAAAGCGCTTCCATGCCAATAATTTCACCGGTCTCCAGCTGGACAACCGGCTGATAATAGGCCTCAATCCGGCCTTCGCTCAGCGCAATATCGACGTCATGAATGACCTCAATACGTTGCTTGATCGCCGTGCCGATGCCGGGCCAATATCTCACAAACCCGCCGCGTCCGGTTTCCTTCGCATGATAGAGCGCGAAATCGGCATATTTGTGCACCGTTTCAGCATCCCGATCACCCGGGGAAAGCGATGCCCCGCCGATCGTCGCGCGCGGCTGGATCATATGCCCGCAGCAACTGGTGGCAATACCGACAACGTCCAAAATCCGCGTCGCTGCGCCAGTAAGATCCGCAATCGCGCCCGCATCTTGCAGGATCACCGCAAATTCGTCACCGCCGAGCCGGAAGGCGTGGTCAGGCAGGACAGTTGTCCTGATGCGCTGCGCGACGCTCTGCAACAATTCGTCACCCGCTTGATGGCCGAACGTGTCGTTGATCGTCTTGAGATTGTCGAGATCAACAACCAACAACGCCCATGACCCAGGCGCTTCACAAGACAGG
>JAGPVK010000213.1 GCA_018067055.1 Sphingomonadales bacterium
CGGAGCAGCGATAATGATAATCGGGTCGTTGTCTTCTCTGGCCGTTGGCAAAGTCTTGGGAACTCCATGGACTAGCATGGAAGCAGAGATATTTGCGATCGACGTCGTAGGGCTCCTTGCACTTATTTATTTGACGCTCAAATCAGATCGCTTCTGGCCAATATGGGCAACTGCCTTTCAACTACTTGCAGTAACTATCCATACTGCGGTGATGATGGCGCCTGAGATAACACCTTGGGCATTTGCAACCGGAGCCGTATTCTGGGCTTACCCCATGTTGCTGGCGCTGGCGATCGGATCGAGTGAGCATGAACCCTTTGCGCGCCGGCGCAAAATCGAATCTGGCTAGCGCTGCCAGGTAGCCAACCGCTTACATCACCATCATTTTTCAAACCATTGCAAGAGTCCGACTTTTGCGAACCGGCGGAGCATGTCCATGGCAAGCGATCAAATTTTGCCGTTTCTCGATTTTCTGCAAAGGGAGCTGCTGCTGTTCGCCAGCCTGTGCTTTCTGATTGGCGCGGTCGATGACCTGCTGTTCGACGGATTGTGGATTTTTCACCGGATGAAACGCAGGCTGTTTGTCTATTCGCGCTACCAAAGGGCGACGGTGGAAAGCCTGAGCCATCCCGCATCCGAATGCCGCATGGCGATATTTGTACCGGCCTGGCAAGAGGCACCCGTGATCGGAGCAATGCTGCGGCGCTGTTTGCGGCAATGGTCAGAGAGCGAATATCGCATCTATGTCGGTTGCTACCCGAATGATTCCGAAACCATTGCAGCGGTAGCGGCTGCATCTTCCGGCAGCGAGAAGGTTCGGCTGGTTATCTGTCAACGGAACGGACCCACTACCAAGGCAGATTGTCTGAATCATCTCTGGGATGCCCTGTGTCGCGACGAAATCGATGAACAGGGAAATTATACCGCGATCATATTGCATGATGCAGAGGATATTGTGCATCCCGAGGCATTGAGGTTGTTCGGACATCTGATTGGCAAGACGGCTCTGGTCCAGCTGCCGGTGATTCCCCGTCGCGCGAAAGGGTCGCGCTGGATTGCAGGCCATTATGGTGATGAATTTGCGGAATTGCACGGCAAGCAAATGGTGCTGCGGGAGGCGCTCGGTGCGTCCATTCCCTCGGCCGGTGTGGGCTGTGCCTTCGCCCGGGACGCCTTGCAAAAATTGTCTGTGCAGACGCAGGGCAAGCCCTTTGATGCGAACAGCATGACCGAAGATTATGAGCTGGGGCTCCATCTAACCGGGGGAGAGGGGCGCGGCATTTTTGCGCGGCTGCAAGACCGGCACGGACAATGGGTCGCGACTCAGGAATTTTTTCCGGATAAATTGGAAGATGCCATTAAGCAGAAAAGCCGGTGGATGGCCGGTATCTCCTTGTCCGGATGGGATCGCCTGGGCTGGAAAAATAGCTGGCGGGAGAACTGGATGCGGCTGCGAGATCGAAAGGCCAGCTTTGCCGCTATTGTCTTGGCGATCGCCTATATCGCTATCATTTTGATCGGCATATTGCTGTTCGCCCAACTGATCGGGAGCTATCGTCTCCAACCGGTCTCTTCATTTCTCAGAATATTGCTGTTTCTCAATGGCGGCTTCCTGTTGTGGCGGCTGGTGATGAAATTCTATTTCGTCTTCACCCTTTACGGCCTGCCCGAAGCGGTCTTGTCGATCCCCCGGACGATCGTAGCCAATCTGATCAATATCATGGCGGTCTGGCGGGCTCTCAGCCAATATGTGGATCAGCTAGCCGGTCATCCCGCGCATTGGGAAAAAACCAGTCATTTTTATCCCGATGCTCAGAATATCAAGCAACTCAGGCCGCAATATTCTGCGGACGACAGAGGCTGATCGCATGTCGGGCGCCGCCGATGGAGCGCCGTTACGGGCAATGGCAAGTCTGGCGGCGGTCTGGATATTGCTGCGGGTGATCTCATGGAACAGCGCCACAAATCTGGCAGACGATCCGGCATATCCGGTCATCACCAGCGCGGCATATCCTGATATGAAAAGACAGAGGCAAGGTCTGGCGGGATTACCCCTGAGTCAGAAAATCCGGCAAAGCGGACATCCGAAATATCAATTTGCAGTTGCCGATATTGCGGAGCGTGACGCAGCCACCTCGTTCATCGCTGAGCGGGCAAATGCACGCGCAGCCCACCTGTCCGGACTTTCGTGGCAAGCATCCGACGAGGTTCGCGATTTTTTCCTGTCGGCTTCGGTCACCGGATCTGGAGATATGTCACGCAACGCCTCAAGCACCGTCCCGCATTTCCCAAGGCCGCCAGCATCAATCCATCGCAACAGGATCGCTGGCTATTTCTGGATCCATGCCCGGCAAGATTTCACGATGAAACAAGTCCTTAACCAGCAGAGAGGGCGCTCGATATCCAACGGCCAATATGGTGGCAGCCAGGCCGGGGCCATCCTGTCCTATCGACCGGTGCCTGAAATATCACTATATGGTCGGCTGTCGGCAGCACTGGCTCCCTTCAGCCAGCAGGAAATCGCACTGGGCACCCGCATCCAGCCGGTTCGAAACCTGCCCGTCGCTTTGCATGCCGAGCAGCGGATGGACGCCAGTTCGGGAGACACCGCCGGTACCGCTTTTTATGCGACTGGTGGTACCGGGCCGGATCCCATTGTGGAAAAATTCACTCTCGAGACCTATGCGCAGGGAGGCTATGTCCTGGGACACAACGAGACCTATTTTTTCGACGGATCCGCAACGTTGCGGCGACCGATAGCCGAATTCGATGGAAACAGATTGGCTGTCGGAGCGGGGGTGTGGGCCGGTGGTCAGCGCCAGATCAGCCGCCTTGATGTCGGCCCGCACGCCACTCTCGACCTGCCTTTGGGCACCGTCTTGACACGCATTGCTATCGACGGGCGGGTTCGGGTCGCGGGCAATGCGCGGCCGGGAAGCGGAGCAGCGCTAACCGTTTCGACCAGCTTCTAGGCAGACTGTAATTTTCATCCGCTCGGCCAACTTGTGTTTTATTGCCCGGCAGACGGCAACGCCCTTTATCCCGCAACAAAAAGGGATTAGTCCATTCGCCATATGGACATCTACCTGCCAATCGCCAATCTTTCGGTTAATGCGTTCGTTATCGTCCTGCTTGGCGGGCTGGTAGGGATATTGTCAGGCATGTTCGGGGTTGGCGGCGGATTTCTGACCACGCCGCTGCTGATCTTTTACGGAATCCCGCCAACGGTTGCTGCGGCGTCCGCATCTACTCAGGTCACCGGAGCCAGCATATCCGGGGTTGCCGCTCATATGCGGCGCAAAGGCGTCGATTTCCGGATGGGTGCGATATTGGTGGCGGGCGGTGTAGTCGGTGCGATCATCGGCACCGGCCTGTTCCAGATTCTGCAACGATGGGGCCAGATCGATACCGTCATCAGTGTGCTTTATGTTTTGATGCTGTCCAGCATCGGCGGGTTGATGTTCAAGGAATCCCTGCAGAGCGTCAGGGCACTGCGAGCCGGCAAGCCGCTGCCGGCACGGAAAAGACGCCACCATCCGCTGGTGGCCAATCTGCCGTTCCGCTGGCGCTTCTATCGGTCTGGCCTGTATATTTCACCGATCGCCCCGTTCATACTCGGCTTGCTGACCGGCATATTGACGATGTTGCTGGGGGTCGGTGGTGGCTTCATCATGGTGCCGGCGATGCTCTATCTGCTAGGCATGGGCGCGCAAGTGGTGGTCGGCACCTCGCTGTTCCAGATCCTGTTCGTCACCATTGCGTCGACCATGATGCACAGCATGACCACGCGAGCGGTTGATATCGTTCTGGCTTCGCTGCTGCTGATCGGCAGCGTTACCGGCGCACAGCTCGGCGCAAAATTCGCCCAGCGCATGCGCCCCGAATATCTGCGTCTGGCGCTGGCAACCATGGTGTTGCTTGTCGCGTTGCGCATGGCATTGGGGCTGGGGTTTCAGCCGGACGAGATTTATACGGTGCAGCCGCTGTGATGCCGCTCAACGCCTGTTTCGCGCGTTTGTTCGCGGTCTTCACCATCGCCCTGTTGACCGTCGCTGCTACCCCGATTCTGGTGCCCGAGGTGTCCCAGGACCGCATCAGTATCAGGGGCGATTTCAACGGCGCGCAATTGCTGCTGTTTGGTGCCATCACCTACCCGCCGGGTACCCGCAATGCCGATCAGGCTGATATTGTGGTGGTTCTCAAGGGGCCGGTGCATTCGATTGTCGTACGCGAGAAACAGCAGATCGCGGGTATCTGGATCAATGCCGCGAGCAGTGAATTTCGCTCGGCCCCCGGCTTTTATGCAGTCGCCTCCTCCAAGCCGATTGACGACATCGTCGATAGCAAGACAGCAGATATCTATGAACTGGGACTGCACCATTTGCAGCTGTCCCCGGCCGGTGCGATCGACAGCCGCGAACTGGATCGCTTCGTTGACGGTCTGGTCGATCTGAATTCGCGGGGAAATTTGTTCAAGAATTTACCGAATAGCGTCAAGATCTCCAATAATGTGCTCTATCAGGCGCGGATCAATCTGCCGGCCAGCGTGCCGGTGGGGGATTATACGGCGGAAACGTTTCTGATCCTCGATGGCCGGGTCGAAGCGGCGGAAGTCAAGAATATCACCATTGAAAAAATCGGAATGGGCCGATTCATCACCAATCTTGCCCAGAATAATGGCTTTCTCTATGGACTGATCGCCGTGTTCATTTCGGTTTTCCTTGGCTGGTCTGCGGGCTATCTGTTCCGCAAGATGTGACGCGCGCGCAGCTGTGCATCTTTGGCTCCGGTTTCTGGCGGTGCAGTAAATCTTCCTTAACCATGATCGACTAGTCCGGTTTTTCGATAGGTAAAACAGGAAAAATGGCAATGTCCGACATGGGTTCCCACAACTTCCCCGGCGCGAAGCCTCTTCCGGTTTCTGAAAGTGAGACGCTGGGCGACTCTGATCGTGGCGCCGTGTCAAGACGCAGCGAAGGCTATCGAATCGGCGAGGTCATCGAAATCGCAGGTTCAAGTTCCAAGGTCGTGATGGACACGGCCATTTTGACCGGATTGCTGGATCATCCTGACAAGACCGTTCAGATGGCTGGGCAGGTGGGCAGTCAGGTCAAAATCCGTGTCGGTCAGACCTGGTTGCTGGCCAATATCCGGACACAGCGCCTGTATCAAGGCCAGTCGGGACTGGTGGTCGCCGAGATCGATTTTCTGGGCGAAGGCGACGAGGAGCAGTTGACCGGCCAGATATACAATTTTCGCCGTGGCGTGACACGCTATCCGACCCCGGCTTCGCTCGTCTATGCGGTGACGACCGCCGACCTCAAGCAGGTATATGCGTCAGATGGCCGGGCCAATGTCGAAATCGGCACCGTCTATCCCACGGATAATATTCGCGGCGCGCTATATGTGGACGCCATGCTCGGCAAACATTTCGCGCTTTTGGGCTCGACCGGTACCGGTAAGTCGACATCTGCGGCGCTCATCCTCCACAAAATCTGCGATCTGGCACCCGAAGGTCATATCCTGATGATCGATCCGCACGGGGAATATGGCGCAGCGTTCAAGGAAAATGGCAAGGTGTTCGACGTGAACAACCTGAATCTGCCTTACTGGCTGATGAACTTTCGCGAGCATTGCGAAGTATTTGTCCAGTCCAAGGGCGATGCCAAGCAGATGGACTGCGACATTCTTGCCAAATGCCTGCTGGCTGCCAAAGCCAAAAATCAGGCTTCGGTTGGAGTTTCAAAACTGACCGTCGACTCGCCGGTACCCTATTTGCTTTCCGATCTGACGACGATCCTTCAAAATGAAATGGGCAAGCTCGACAAGGCGACCAACAGCGCTCCCTATCAGCGTCTGAAGAGCAAGATTGACGAGATCAAGGCTGATCCGCGCTACAGTTTCATGTTTTCCGGCATGCTGGTCGGGGATACGATGGCGAGCTTTCTCACCAAGATTTTCAGACTGCCGTCCGAGGGCAAGCCGATTTCGATCATCGATGTGTCGGCGATGCCATCCGAGATTACACCGACTGTGGTGTCGGTGCTCAGCCGGCTGGTGTTCGATTATGCGATCTGGGCACGCAACGAACCGCAACGGCCGATGTTGCTGGTCTGCGAGGAAGCCCATCGCTATATTCCGAATGACGACATGGCCGAAGAAAGCGCCGTTCGCGATATTCTCAGCCGGATCGCCAAGGAAGGCCGGAAATATGGCGTTTCGCTCGGCCTGATCACGCAGCGGCCGTCCGATCTGGCCGAAGGCGTACTCTCGCAATGCGGCACGATCCTGTCGATGCGGCTCAACAATGACCGGGATCAGGCGTTCGTGAAAGCGGCGATGCCGGAGGGCGCGCGCGGTTTTCTCGATTCCATTCCTGCCTTGCGCAATCGCGAGGTAATCTGCTGCGGTGAAGGCGTTGCGATTCCGATCCGCGTTTCGCTGGATACGCTAGCCGAGGAACGCCGTCCGGCTTCGGAAGACCCGATCTTCTCCGATCTGTGGCGCGAACATGGCGGCGAGGACGAGATCATCCAGCGGGTTATCAAGCGCTGGCGCGCGCAGGGCCGATAACGAAGGGCCGGACTGTTTGTCCATTTTTCTCGACCGTTGATCGATCGCCGCTACCACTTTCCTGATCATCGATTACATCCGTAGTCATGAAGCCAAGCGTCGAGCGCGGCAGACTGATAAGGAGAATCTGATGGTTGATAAACGTTTTTTTCCACTGTTAGCGGGACTGGGGCTTGTCGCAGCATCATTTGTGCCCGCCATAGCCATTCATGCCCGCGATGCGGAACGTCAAACCCATGCAGAATGGAGTGAAACGCTGGCCCGGGATATAAAGGCCCAGGTGCAGGCCAGTCTTGCGGAAGCGGCTATCGACATGGAAAAGGGTGCAGACGAAATGCTGCGCGGGGCCGATAAAATGGAAGCCTACGCCAGTCGACTGGAGCGAGACCCGGCCTTTCGCGAAAGCGAAGCTGCCAAGCAGAACGCAAGGCGAGGCGATAAAATCACCGCCCAAAAACTGCTGGAAAGCGCCCCCAAAATGCGGCGCGGTGCAGAAAAAATGCGCGAAGGTGCCGAGAAGATGCGCGCTGGAGCGGAAAAAATGCGGCGTGGAGAACAGAGTTAAGACAGC
>JAGPVK010000237.1 GCA_018067055.1 Sphingomonadales bacterium
ATCGACATATCGACCGAAGAAGGCCGCGAGGTTCTCTACGAAATCGCCAAGACGGCCGACGTTTTCCTGACCAATTATCTGCCTTCTGCCCGACAGAAGCTGAAAATCGATCTCGAACATATCCGCGCCGCCAATCCCGATATCATCTATGCGCGCGGCAGCGCTTTCGGAGACAAGGGCCCCGAACGCGATAAAGGCGGATTCGACTCCACCGCCTTCTGGGCCCGCGGCGGATCGTCGATGATGGTCACGCCCAAGGAACTGGACGGGCCGCTGCTCCAGCCCGGCCCCGCCTATGGCGACACCATCGGCGGCATGAATATCGCCGGCGGCATTGCCGCGGCGCTGTTTCACCGCGAACGCACTGGCGAGGCAACCGAGGTCGATGTCTCGCTGCTGTCCTCCGGCATCTGGGCGACCGCATGCGCCATCGATGTCGCGATGGAAATGCCCGACACGCCTGATCTGTTCAGGGCGGTGATGCCGGGGTCCGGCGTCGGCAATGGCACCAACCCGTTTATCGGGGCGTTTCGTACCGCCGATGACAAATTCATCAATCTCACGGTGCTATCGCCTGGTCCGTATATCGAGGATGTGTTCGGCCATCTGGACGTGCCGGAAATGGCAAAAGACCCGCGCTTTGCCACCGCCGAAGCGATCATGGCCAACACGCCGGCCGCATTCGAAGTGGTGCAACAGGCGATAGCCGCCAAGCCCTATGCCTATTGGCTGGAACGACTGAAAACGATGCGCGGCCAATGGTCGCCCTATCAGACGGTTCAGGACATCGGCAGCGACGAACAGGTTGCGGCCAACGGCATGATCTTCGAAGTAGAGTCTGCCGACGGCGGCGCGCCGATCAGACTGGTTGCCAACCCCGTCCAGTTCAACGGGGCTCCCGTCGAAAATTCCCGAGCGCCGGAAGCATCCGAGCATACCGAGCTGTTCCTGATGGAACTGGGCCTCGACTGGGACCGGATCGAGGATTTGAAGACCAAGAAGGCGATCGCTTGAGCGCCAAATCTCACGGACGACATCCTCCCCTTCGAGTCGGAATTATCAGCGCTGCGTGGGGAGCCAGAGCTCACTTGCCGGCCTGGCGCAGCCTCGACGGTATAGAGGTTACCGCCATTTGCACGTCACGACCGGAAACGGCCGAGAAGGCAGCAACGGAATTTGCGGTCGAACGATCCTTCCACGATTTCCGATCCATGGCCGCAGACCCGGATATCGATATCATCGATTGCGGTACCCGCCCTCCCCTGCGCTACGAAATGGTCATGGCGGCGCTTGACGCCGGCAAGCATGTCTTCAACGGCATTCCGTTCGCCAAGGATTTATCAGATGCGCAGGCAATGACCGATGCCTGGAAGAAGGCGGGCACAATCGCCGCGGTCGATGCCTTCATGCAGGCCGTTCCGGCTTTGGTCCAGATGAAAGCGATGGTCGAAGCCGGCTGGGCGGGAGAGATTTTCGGCGCAGACATTGCCTTCGAAGCGCCGCTGTTTACCGCGCAACAATGCAATGTCCCCGACTATGCCTGGTTCGCTGATCCCGCCAATGGCGCAAGCGCCTTGCGAAATCTGGGAAGCCATATGCTTCATCTGCTCGTTCATGTATTCGGGCCGGTCGCTTCGGTTGCAGGGGACTCGTCACTGGCGCTCAAGGAATGGCCCGTTAACGGCACGGTCCTCTACCCGGAAGTGCCCGACAGAGCGTCCCTGCTGCTCCGCCACGGATCGGGCCTGCCTACGCGTCTTGAAGCGAACTGGGCAAAGATCGGCGGCGAGGGCTTCCGCTTTTCAATCTGGGGCTCCAAGGGCAGAATCGAAGCCCGGGCGCCGATATTCCCGATGGCCCATGACACCCGCTTGTTCAGCACGCAAAACACTGCCTTGGGTACTGTTGCCATGCAAGAGATCGCCATACAGCCTGAATATATCGTTGTTCCGGGTTGTCATGCCGCGGCAGATCAACCGGAAACGGGTCTGTTGGCGCTTGCATCCATATTTGCTGCGATGCGTGATGCCATTAATGGCAAGAGCAAGGCAGCTCCCGATTTCGGACAGGCGCTCCATGTTCAAACCATCGTTGAAGCAGCCATCCGGGCGGCAGATGAACGGCGCTGGATAGACCTGTAATTTTCGAACGCGAACCGGTCCAGGCTATGGTTATATGGCAAGACCGATCCCGTCTGAAAGTGCCTTCGCTAGTCCCGCCGCAACAGCATCGATCCGGCGATGAACCCGCCCCCCATGCCACAGACCGCAGTCTTGGCGTTGGCAACCTGACGACCGCCACCGTCGCCCCACAACTGGGTGCAGGCTTCGTGGAGCAGGCCAAAGCCGTGCAGACGACCGCCGGACAATTGACCGCCGCCGGTATTGACCGGAAAACGTCCGCCGGGCCCGATATTGCCCTCGGCGATGAAATCCTTGGCTTCGCCGTGGCCGCAAAAGCCGAGCGCTTCGAGCCAGTAGGGCACGAAGATGCTGAAACCGTCATAGAGCGCGAGCACATCGATATCCTCGGGTTTCATGTCGGTGCGCAGCCACATATCGGCGCTAGCATCATGCGCGCCCATGGTGGTCAGATCCGCACGCTGGTCCCAGGTTTCCTGCGATCCCAACGCGGCACCCATAGCCTCGATGATCAGCGGTTCGCGCGCGCAGTCCCTGGCTGCATCGGCGGCCGACACGATCACCACGCATGCGCCATCAATAGGCACATCACAGTCGAACAGACCTAGCGGGGACGAGATCATCCGGGCTGCCAGATAATCGTCCATGGTCAGCGGTGTCTGCATCACGGCCAGAGGATTAAGCTGGGCAAAGGCACGTTCACCGATCGCGACCATGCCGAGATGTTCGCGAGTCATGCCAAATTCGTGGAAATAGCGCATCGCCATCCAGCCAGCCCAGTTGGAGGCCGACATCGCGCCTGCGGGCACCAGATTGCTGAGCCACCCGCCCAGCCGCGCCTTGCCGGCACCGGGAATGCTGGCGCGTTGGGCGGCGGTCTGGGAGCTGCTTTCGGTGAGCGCCCGAAAACAAAGCACGTGCCGCGCCTGCCCGGTCGCTACGGCCATCGCTGCGACCATGATCGGCGCCATCTGCGACGGTCCATCGGGAATAGCGCTGTGCCAACGCGTCTTGAGTCCAAGTGCGTTGCGGACTTCACCGGTCCCGAGCGGTGACATTCCCGGGGAATTGTCGGCCTTGCCGGGGTAGGTCGCAATGCCGTCAATATCGTCCTTGGTCAGGCCGGCACAGTGGAGAGCCCGTTTCGCTGCCTCGACCAGATGCGCCATCGCCGGGCGCTCGGTTCTGCGACCAATTTGCGACATACCGACGCCGGTTACGGCTGCTTTCGTCGTCATATCATCGGCTCCCATTGCGGCAACCAGATGTCGTCCAGGTTGCGAAAGGTGACGCGCATTCGCTGACCGATAGTCACTGTTTCGGGGTCGGCGTTGACAACTTCGGCGGTGACTCGAACCCCCGAGGCATCGTCCACATCAACGACAGCGAGCGCAAAGGGTACCTGCATATCCGGAACCCAAGGCTGATGATTGACGGTATAGCTGTAAACCGTTCCCGTTCCGGCGACCGCTTTGCTCTCAATGGTCTCGCACCAGCATTTGGGACAGACGAGCTGCGGAGGGTGGATCGCTGCAGCACAATCGCTGCAGAAGGTGATCATCAACTTGCCGTCGGCTCCGCCATTCCAAAAGGCTGTGTTTTCAGCAGTCAGCTCCGGCAATGGTGTCATGTGGCTTCCTTTGATTTGAGGTTTTTCGGCAACGCAAAGGCGACAAGAATCGCCACGAGGCACAGCCCGATGATGACCATGATGGTCAGTTGATAGGCGAAAGGCGAGGGATAGGTTTCACTGCCGCGGGTAACGACATCAACCGCGAGCAAGGTGGCGACCATCTGGGCACCGATGCCCAGAAACAATTGCCGAATCACGGTCAGCATGCCCGAAATCTCGCTGATCCTTCCAGGCGGAGAGGCCTGGGCGATAATCGTCGGCGCAACCGAAAACAGCATCGTTGCGCCGAACGAGATAACCATCAGTTCGGCGACGACAATCGTGAAACTGCTCGCATCGAACAGGACGAGCAGCCAGCCCGTTGTCGTAATCAGTCCACCGATAACCAGCGCATTACGCCCACCCCCGCGCCCGGCAAGCCAACCACCAAGCGGACCGGCAAAGGTCGAGCCGATGTTCGATGGCAGTTTTGCCAATCCCGCCATTGTTGCGGTCAGGCCAAGACCGGCAACGGTCCAGACCGGTGCCTGCAGCAAGAGCGAGAAAAAGACAGAGATCTGGAGCGTGCTCATCGAAACAAGTGCAGTCACCGCACCGCCAACCGCGATGGTCCGGTTGCCGAAGCTGCGTACCGCAATCAACGGATTTTCGCTGGTCAGGCTGCGATATAGCCACCACGCGATCAGCGCCAGACCGGCGACCAGTGCAGCAAGCGACCAGTTGCTTGTCCAGCCCCAGTTCTTTCCGGTGCTGAAATAGATCAAGACAAGCGCAACACCGGGCGCAAACGCAAGGCCCGAGACCCAGTCAACCGCTGGCCCCGCCAGCTGCCTTATCGATTTGGGCACAAAGCCAAGTGTCGCAAGACCTGCTGCGACACATAGGCCAGCGCTGGCAAAGAAGATACCATGCCAGTTGAACTGGTCGACAATCATGCCACCAACGATCAGTCCGGCCGCCGTCCCGATCGATGCGCCGGATATCATTAGACCAATCGCCATCGGCGCCCGATCCTTGCCCAGATTCTCGTGGACCAGGCCGATGCACAGCGGCAGGATCGCGCCGGTCACGCCCTGCATCAGGCGGCCGGCCAGCAACACGCCAAAACTCTCCGACAATGCGCTGATCAGCGATCCGATCGCGCCTATCGCAAGAACGACGACCAGAGTCTGCCGCCGACCGAACAAATCGCCGAGACGGCCGACAACCGCTGCGATCGCAGCGCCGACGATCAGATAGCCGGTGATCAGCCAGCCAACCATCGCCGGATCGCCGAACTCCTCGATCAGCTTCTTGAGCGCCGCCAGGATCATCGCGCTTTCGAACGATCCGGTCACTTCAGCGATCCAGAGCGCCCCTAT
>JAGPVK010000245.1 GCA_018067055.1 Sphingomonadales bacterium
GAGTGCGTTAAGTTTCATGCTAGCCTTTCAACTTGCGTCCACGTTCGATGATGGCGAGACGGCGGCTTTCTACATCTTCCATCGATACGTCGGCGTTGTAGGGCAGGGAAATCTTATTTTCATAGGCCATCCCATCCGCAAGATTGCGTTCAAAGCCAGTCATGATCAGATCCTTGTAAACCTTCAGGAAATCGCGGTCGATGGTGGTCATGTCTTGCGCCAAGGCCAGTGCTGCTGGCATCAACTGGTCGGGATCATAAACATGGTTGACGAGGCCCCACTCACAGGCAGTTTTTGCATCCAGAAATTGTCCGGTAAAGCTGAGTTCGCATGCGCGGGACAGGCCAATGAAGCGGGAGAGTTTTTGCGACAGACCCCAACCCGGCGTGATGCCAACTCTCGCGTGGGTATCGGCGAAACGGGCGTTGGTCGACGCGATCCGGATGTCGCACGCAAGCGCCAGCTCGAATCCTCCGGTAATGGCTACACCGTTGATCGCTCCGATGACCGGTATCGGCATTTCGCTCAAGGCAAAGACCGGGTTAGTAGCGGCATCACGGTCATTGGCTGGGTCGAGGCCGGATTCACCCAGTTCCTTAAGGTCGAGACCGGCCGTGAAGGCCCGTTCTCCGGCACCTGTAACAATCAGAGCGTGGATGCTCCGGTCATCCCTCACGTCCTGGCAGGCAGCGCAAAGCTCCCTGCGCAAGTCTTTCGACAGCGCGTTCATCGCTTCCGGACGATTGAGCGTGATGGTCGCAACGCCATCGGTCTTGTCGAGCAGCACGAGGGTCATCAGTCGTCGTCTCCCGCTTCATATTTTTCGGCAATCTGTGCACCCATCGCGCTGGTCATGGCGAAACATTGTTCAGGATCGCTCTGACGCAATTTGGCAATCGCCATTTCCGGTCCCTCGGCCACGATCAGCTCGGGCACATGGTTGAAAACGGCTTCGAGTATCTGCCGCGCGCATTCTGCGGGCTCCATCCCATTGTCGATCACGGCATCGGACTTGCCGCGGCTGTCGCCATCCTTGGTCAAGGCGTTGCGTGAAACATTGGTGCGGATGGATCCGGGCAGAATATTGGTGACGTGAATATTGTGCAGATTTTCGGTCTCGGCCCGCAGGGCATCCATATAGCCGATCAGTCCGTGCTTGGCAGCGCAATAAGCGGTGCGTAGAGGCACGCCCACCCGGCCAGCGACCGAACTGATTCCGACAATATGTCCTCCGCCCGCCGCGATCATGTGGGGCAGCAAGAGCTGGGTTAGCCAGATCGGCGCCAGCAGATCGACGTTGATGATCTTGTGATGGACATCGGGATGGGTGTCGAGCGCTAGGCTGCGCTGGCTGATACCGGCATTGTTGACGAGAATGTCGACCTTGCCTTTCCAGTTGCGTGCTTCTTCGATCTTGGCGGGCAGGGCATCATAGTTGGTTGACTCAAAAGGCAGGATCAAGCTGTCGGTCTGCAATCCGGCTGCCACCTGTTCAAGCGCATCTGTGCGGCGGCCCGACAGGATGATCTGCGCCCCCTGTGCGGCAAAGGCCTTCGCCAGTGCTTCGCCAATTCCGGAGGATGCCCCGGTGATCCAGACAATTTTACCGTCAAATGTCATAAGTCCGTTCCCTGTTCAGTCGCCTTCGATGTCTTCCAGCCGACATAGCATAGCGCCAGCATGATGACATTGCCCACTGCGTCGAGCAGCCCCATGCTGGTGAATACTGGATCGTGAAAGGTGAAATAATAGTTGAACCCGAAAAACGGTAGTAGCGCAATGCCGTAAACCAGAAACGTCAGCGCGGAGAAGCGGGAAAAAGCCGCGAAAAGCCCCGACAATAACGCCTGTGCGCCAAAGCAGGCGACCGCGAATGGCAAAATGCGCCCGCCTTCCCGATATTCCGGCAAGAAGACTGTATTGATGACATGCTGCGGAAAACAGGCAGCCCAGCCACCAAGGATGAAGAACACCAGCGCGACAAGAGATTGGATGCGCCGTGGTGTCATCATCACCGGCTCTGGCTTAGGCGCTTTTGGCTATTTTCGGCGCGTCATCGCCGAGATCTTCAAACCATGCTTCGACTTCGCCATTGAGTTTGATCAGCAGCGGATTGCCCTTGCGATCCATGGTCTTGCCAGCCTGTACCTTCACCCAACCTTCGGAAATGCAATATTCCTCGATATTATGTTTGCGGGCACCGCGAAAGTTGATGCCGATACCACGCGTCAACAATTCGTCGCCATAATGCGGACTGCGTGGATTAATCGCCAGGCGGTCGGGCGGAATGTCCGGTCCGGAAGCTGCGCTATTGGCCTGATCGGGTTGCTGATCGTCGGTCATCTTGTCTTGTCCTGTCTATTGCAGTCGCGCTTTGCCAGAATCTTCACCAAAATCAAGTGCCGGACGCATTGCGTGGCTGTATCAGGCTCTTGTTAGCTGAAGGCATCCGCCACATCTGCGTCATTCTCGAACAAGGCACCATATATGCTGGCCGGAACAAGGACATAAAAGACCATTAGCGGGACCATGACGATGGTGCCGACGATGATGCCCAAAATGATCGACAGATTTGCGAACAGGCCTACCACCAAGGCAAGCACAACATAGATCACAAAAAACGCAACCGAGATGAGGAAAAGATAGAGCATCAACATCAGGCTGTTGTTTCTGGTCAGTTTCCAGGATTCGAGCAGGGCCCGGAATGGATTGAAGCTGCGCTCTGCTGCCATGATCGGGCCAGTAGTTCCAAGCCTGGCACCGAGGAACAGCACAAAGAAGAGTAATCCGATATAGAATAAGATCATACCGATGCCGATGCCTACGCCGGTGCCGACACCGGGAGAATCTGTCCCCATCATTGCCACGCCGAAAATCAGGCCAAGAATCATGCCGACGATGAGGAGAGCGATAACAAAAGCGATGTACAAGACGACAATCGCGAATAACGCCGGAACTGCCGCAAGCAAGCCATAGCCAATCGCCCCGCCAATCGATTCTTGTCCCCGGGAAAGAGCGATCCTCCAGACGATGAAATAACCCGCGATTGATATCACCGAGGTGATCAAGCCGATGAACACCAACTGCCCAACCCGTCCAGCCATCATCGTCGACATAGCTGCGGGATCAGCCTGCATGGGGTTAAACATCAATGCCGACATGTCAGCAAAAAGCAGGTAAAATAGCAAGCCCATCAGCGCGTAGCTAGCAAGCAAGACGACGCCGACCACAATCCCGTGGTCTTTCAGCATGGCCACATTAATGGCCCATGCCTGGCCCATATCAAATTTCCGCATTGAACATCTCCCCTGCATCGTTCCTCGGAGTGAGGAAGTCAGCAAGGTAGATCAAATCATTGGCAGGTCAAGCCGCCGCCGCTTGCCGCGATGCTTTCTTGCGATCATTCGGATCGAGATAGCGTTTGCGCAGACGGATGTTCTTGGGCGTTACTTCGACCAGTTCATCATT
>JAGPVK010000252.1 GCA_018067055.1 Sphingomonadales bacterium
GAGTGCCTGATCGAAGGATATAAGCATAATATCCGCAATTGCTGGTGGATCGTGGATTATAATCGCCAGTCGCTCGACAGCACCACTGCCGACCGGATGTTTCGACGCTTTGACGATATTTTTGAGACCTGCGGCTGGCGCGTAATCACGCTTAAATATGGCAAACTGCAGCAAGCAGCATTCAAAAATCCGGGGGGCAAAGCACTCGAGGAATGGATCGACAGCTGTCCCAATGCCGATTTTGCCGTGCTGACCTACAAGGGCGGAGAGGCCTGGCGTGAACGGCTGCTTGCAGACATTGGAGACAAGACAAACGTCAAGAAGCTCATTGCCAGCTATGATGATGACCAGCTTGCCGCGCTCATGACCAATCTGGGTGGGCATTGTATGGCAAGCCTGACGGAGGCTTTCGATGCGGCAGATGACGAACTGCCAACCATGTTCATCGCTTATACGGTGAAAGGTTTTGGCCTGCCGCTGGCCGGACACAAGGACAATCATTCCGGCATGATGAACCCGACCCAGATTCACGGTTTCCGCGACCGGATGGGCATATCCGAAGGGGATGAATGGGAGCCCTATGCAGGGCTTGGCGATAATATGGCCGCGGAGCTCAAGGCATTCATGGAAAACAGCGCCTTTGCCAAAACGTCTCCGGAGGGCGAAGCGGACGCCGTTCCAGTGCCAGCGCGATTTGCGGTTCCCGACGGCGATGATCTATCGACGCAGGCGGCCTTTGGAAAGATTCTGTTTGACCTTGCCAAATCCGATGAGGAAATCGGCAACCGTATCGTAACCACTGCGCCCGATGTAACGCAGACCACAAATCTTGGCGCCTTTGTAAACCAGCGCGGCCTGTTCCGCCGTCAGGAAGTGGCTGATGTTTTCAGACAGGCCAAAATCCCTTCGGCACAAAAATGGGCGGCGCATGCGGCGGGCCAGCATATCGAGCTGGGTATTGCGGAGAACAACTTCTTCCTGATGCTGACATCGCTGGGACTCTCGGCACCGCATTTTGGCACACGGCTACTGCCAGTTGGCACGGTCTATGATCCGTTTATTGCCCGCGGCCTCGATGCGCTCAACTATGGTTGCTATCAGGATGCACGCTTCCTGCTTGTCGGAACGCCGTCGGGCCTGACGCTTGCCGGCGAAGGCGGGGCCCACCAGTCGATCAACACGCCGCTTATCGGCATGGGACAGCCTAATCTTGACTTTTTCGAACCGGCATGGGCCGACGAGGTCGCGCTGATGATGCGTCATGCCTTTGACCATATGCAGAAGCCCGATGGCAGTTCAGTATATCTGCGGCTGAGTACGCGATCGATTGCGCAAATTGATCGCAGCGATGATGCATGGGAGGTCGATGCCTTAAAAGGCGGCTACTGGCTTCATCAGCCCGGACCGGAGACAGAAGCCGCCATTGTGTTTACCGGCGCTGTTGCGCCCGAGGCAATCGAGGCATGGAAAAGTCTGTCGGAAGACATGCCGGGATTAGGCCTTCTCAATGTGACATCGCCTGACTTGTTGCACCGCGGCTGGTCTGCGCGCCGTGCTGGGCGCTGGAATAATGCACAGACAGATATTGCACCTTCCCATGCTGAACATCTGCTGTCGGCACTGGCACCTGGTGCCGGCCTGGTTACAATTTTGGATGGCTCGCCGGGAGCCTTGTCCTGGCTAGGCGCCGTCAAAGGCATGCGGGTTAGCCCGCTCGGCACGGACCGCTTTGGTCAGACCGGCGATTTGCTCGACCTTTACCGCGAATACCGGCTTGATGCAGAGGCCATCATTGATGCTGCCGCTGAACTGTTCCTGGAGAATTGAGATGGCGATTGAACTCAAAATGCCTGCATTGTCTCCGACCATGGAAAAAGGCACATTGGCCAAATGGCTGGTCGCAGTTGGCGATGAGGTCAAATCAGGCGACATTATTGCCGAGATCGAAACCGATAAAGCGACAATGGAATTTGAAGCGGTTGATGAGGGGCGAATAGCCTCGCTCACGGTGGCTGAAGGCACAGACGATGTTCCGGTCGGCACGATTATCGCAACCATGGCAGAGGAGGGCGAAGCTGCTGCTGCCCCGGCCCCGAAGGCCTCCAAGGTTATGGTTGATGCTGAAGCTTCGGTGGAAGAGCAAGCGCCTTCACCGCCAGCCACTTCCCAACCCGCCCCTTCTCCAGTTGCAGATCCGGTACCGGCACCATCTCTTGCCGCGCACGCCGATGGCCAGACGGGCAATGCAACCCCACTTGCCCGGCGCAGTGCCAACTTTAAGGGACTTTCGCTCAGCAGTTTCAAGGGGTCGGGGCCGCGCGGCAAAATTGTCAAAGCGGACCTCGGATTGCCGTCCATACTATCGCCTTTATCTAATATTGCACCGCAAATGAACGCCCCTCAATCAGCGCCGGTATATGACCCGCCAGCGGGCGTTCCGGTCGAGAGCGTCAAGCTCACTACAATGCGCAAGACCATTGCCCGGCGTCTCAGCGAATCCAAGCAAACGATTCCCCATTTTTACCTGACCGTTCGCTGCAATCTCGACCCGCTGCTCAAACTTCGCAGCGAACTCAACGCCAGTCTGGTACCGCGCGGGACAAAGCTTTCGGTCAATGATTTTATGATCAAGGCGTTGGCCAAAGCGCTCATCGAAGTACCGGACGCCAATGTCCAGTTTGGCGGCGATGTGTTGCACCGTTTTGGCCGGGCCGATATCTCAATAGCCGTAGCCATTGACGGGGGACTCATAACGCCGGTTATCCGGGATGCAGACTCACTCTCCTTGTCAGCCATTGCAGAGCAGAGCAAAGCGCTTGCTGCAAAAGCGCGCGACGGCAAGCTGGAACCTGGTGATTATGAAGGCGGAACGGCCTCTATCTCCAATCTCGGGATGTTTGGCATCGACGAAATGTTCCCCGTTATCAATCCGCCGCAAGCACTCATCCTCGGCATTGGTGCAGGGATCGAACAACCATGGAAAGTGGAAGGAGAGATCGCGCTCGCCACAATCATGTCCGCCACCGCCAGCTTCGATCACCGTGTGATCGACGGAGCGGTTGCGGCCGAGATTATGGCCGTTTTCAAATCCTTTATGGAGAATCCGTTTCTGATTGTGGGTTAGATCCCAATCAATAAACCACGATATCAACTTACTTGGATCCCGGGAAAACTGCCGTAGCATGTCCCATCCCGGCCATCCGATCTAAGAACGATGACCTGCACCAACTTGGTCGAGCATCAGACTAACTGGAAAGTGACTCAAGATTGGCAGGGGTTTGATGATTAGGTACTCAGCGCCGCAATTTCGATCCTCCTGAAAGCAGCGCCCCCTACCTCTAAAGAAGGCCGATTGATAAGAGGGCGTCAAAGTGGAAATTGGAATTACGGGCACCCACGATTTTCGCTTTTGGCCTGAAAGCAATAACGGGTCATCCTGATATTTCTACTTTATCAGACCTCGTTTTTTGGCAATGTCTCCGCTGCGGGTTGCGCCTTCCGCATAAGATCGATCTTGAAGCTGGATATGGTGTCGTTTACCAATGAGATCATTGATCGTATCAAATATCTTCTGCTCATAATGCCATTCCTCAAGCCAGAACGCCTTGCGTTTTGGATCGCGGGCATGCTTGTACTTGGCCGCAAAATAGCTCACGTCCTCCTGACATTGGCGTCGCGTCTCAAGAGCTTTGTCAAAAAGCTGTTTCTGCTCTTTGGTCTTTGGGTCATTTACTCTGACATCGCCGGTGTCGGGGTTGATGATGACATCATCGGGGTGCGGGACCGGTTCTGGCTCGGGGATGCCGGCTTTGCGGTAACGCGCGATTTCCTCGTCCCAGCTATTCTTGTATTTCACAAAATGTTCCAGATTGTCGATCTTGAGCTGACGATCTTCGGCCTCGATACCGCGGACCATCTCGGCAAGGGTGCGCTGGGCGAAGCGGTTGCCCTTCATGGCTGAAACACCCATCGAGCGAAACACCGCCTGGATTGCCGGAAGTTCAACAACTCTGTCACCTTCCCTCACCGTTACCGGCCGGTATGCCTCCTGACGAAGAAGCTCTTCTGCAGGACGATTGCCAAAGTCCGTGCCGGGCTTTTTCTTGTTCCTAGAGCCTTTCGGGCGCCCTCGTGGATTTCCAGAC
>JAGPVK010000254.1 GCA_018067055.1 Sphingomonadales bacterium
TCGCCGCCGCGCTCGGCATCTACCCGCAGCTCGACATCATGGACGCCGCCTTCTGCGTGACGATTGACGGCAAGCAGCATAATCTGCGCGCCTCGAAAAGAATGGGCAGCGAACGGCTCGATCTGACGGTCGGCCCGATCACCGTCACCATCGTCGAACCGCTGCAGAAACTGCGCCTGACGGTCGCCGGCAATGACAGCCCGGTCACCGCCGACATCCACTTCACCGCCCGCCACCGGCCGATCGAGGAACCCCGCTTCATCCGCCGTGACGGCCCACGCCTGCTGATGGACTATACCAGAATGACCCAGAACGGCGACTGGTCGGGAACGATCACCATCGATGGTCAGGATATCGATATCGCCAATTGCCGCGGCACCCGCGACCGCAGCTGGGGCATCCGGCAGGTCGGTGCAGCCGAATCGCAGCCGCCGCCAGCAGGAGAATTCCCGCAATTCTGGTGGCTCTGGACCCCGCTCAATTTCGACGATCATGCCTGTTTCTTCCACAGCAATGATGATGGCGAAGGAGAACCATGGAACCGGCGCGGAGTGGTCGACACGATCGCCGGCGAAGCCCATGAATTCGAGCCAAAGGCCATCGATCTCAGCTACCACAGCGGTTCCCGCCGGATCAAACAGGTGACACTCGACACCGGCAACGGCCAACTCAGCATCACGCCGCGCACCGGCGACAAGACGCGGACATTCTATATGTCCGGCCTCGGCTATCTCCATCCGGCCTGGGGCCACGGCATGGATCATGGTGGTCTGGAGATCGGCTATGATGTCATCCCCCTCGACCCCGCTCCCGCCATCGATATGACCACCATCCATATCCAGGCGCTCAGCGATGCGGTGCTCACCGTCGATGGCAAGGAGCATCATGGCATCGGCGTGGTCGAGCAATTGTTCATCGGCCCGCACGCGACCAGCGGCCTCACCGGCATCATGGATCCCGCAGCATGAGTAGCCGCTTTCCGGTCCGTCCCGAAGAATTCGAGACCAGTTTCATCGAGCAGGTCTTTGAGGCGGCGCCGGGATCGCTGCAATCGCTCACCCATGAACCGGTGGGCACCGGCCAGGTCTGCGACAGCTATCGCTTCACCTGCGACTGGGCCGAAGGCGATCATCCAACGACCTTCATCGCCAAATGCCCGAGCGCCGATCCGGTCAGCCGGGGAGCCGCTGCCATCTTCCATCTCTACGATATGGAGGTTGGCTGGTACCGGGACGTGGCCTCCGGATCGGGCGTATGCTGCCCCCGATCCTATCATGCGGATATCACCGAGGACGAACAGGAATTCGTGCTCCTGCTGCAAGACATGACCCCCGCTGCACAAGGTGATCAGCTGACCGGCGCATCGCTGATCCAGGTGGAAACCACATTGGCTGCTGCTGCTGCCCTGCACAATATCCGGCCGGAACAGGGATTTGAAGCCTACCAATGGCTGCACCATGGCGCGGGCAACAGCGCTTTCATGGAGAACAGCCTGCCCAAGGGCTATCCGCTGTTCCGCGACAGATTCAGCGAACTTCTGTCATCGGACATACTGGATCTCGGGCAGGAACTGATCGACCGGTTGGCGCGCTATGTCGCGCACGAACCGCTCGAACTGACGATCACCCACGGCGACATGCGGCTCGACAATATCCTGTTTCATGCTGACGGGCGGGTCGCCGCGCTGGTCGACTGGCAAACCTGTTCGCTCGGCAATCCGGCCAATGATATTGCCTATATGATCGGCACCAGTTTTGCCGATCCCGCCGACCGGCGCCAACACGAGAAAGCGCTGGTCGAAGACTATCTTGCCGCCCGGTCAATGGCTCAGAATTTCGAGACGTTCTGGACCGAATATCGCCGCCATGCCTTTTCCGGTTTCATCATGGCGATCAACGCCTCGCTGCACGTCGAACAGACCGAACGCGGCGACCGGATGTTCGCCGCCATGGCCGAGCGCCCCGCACAAATGGCGCTGGATCTGGACAGTTTGAGTCTGGTTTAGCCGGCCAGTTCGCGGATCATATCTTCCCAGACATCAATATTCATATGGAAACTGTCCACCGGAATGCGCTCGTCCAGCCCATGCGCTCTCGCGTCTTCCGGAATCTTCAGCCAAACCCCGCTGACCCCATAGACCGGTATGCCGATGCCACGGAAAAACACGCCGTCGGTCGCCCCGGTCGACATGGTCGGTACAACCGTCATGTCCGGAAAGCGCTTCTGTATCGCCTTTGTATAGGCTCCCACAACATCGGCGCGGAGCGGGCTTGCCGGTGTCGAGGCACCAAAACTGTCTGTCAGTTCAACCTTCACCCCGGCACCCGCAAGTTCCTGTAGCTCCGCCATCACCTCGTCCGGTTCCACGCCCGGGAATATCCGGCAATTGACCGTGGCCTGCGCCAATTGCGGCAACGCATTGTCGGCATGGCCTCCGGTTAATTTGGTAGCCACGCAGCGGGTGCGGGTCAGGCCCACCTCTTTCGGATCAGCCTCGATAATATCCGCGGCCTCGCCATCATTTTCATCAGCCAGCCAGCGCCGCATGGCATCCGCGACCGGCCCGCTTTCCTGTGCTGCCCGCGCGGCAAAATAGCCGCGCGTTGTTTCGTTCAGCATCGGCGTAAACCGATGCTTTTCCAGCCGGGTCAGCGCACCGGCCAATCCATAAATCGCATTGTCCGGACGCGGTTTGGAACTGTGCCCGCCCTTGTTGGTCACCGTAAAACTATAGGTCCGATACGTCTTCTCGGCGGTCTGCAAGCCATAGCCCAGCGGCTTGCCGCCAGCCGTGAAGCCACCGCCGCCAGCATCGCTGTTGAGCACATATTCCGCGCGCACCAGATCGATCCATTCCGTCGAAGCCAGACGCGAGCCCTCGCCCGCCGTCTCTTCGTCACCGGTGAACAATATGATGATATCCCGCTTCGGTTTGAACCCGGCGCGCTTCAACCGGATCAGACTCATCACGATCGCGGTCATGCCTGCCTTATTGTCGACCGAACCACGGCCCCAATAATAGCCGTCTTTCTCACGGAAAATAAACGGATCATCGGTCCAGTCGGCGCGCTTGGCTTCCACCACGTCCATATGCGCCATCAGCAGGATTGGCTCGGCGGTCGCCTCCCCCTCTGCGGCCCAGCGCAGGATCATGCTCTCGGTCTCACCATGCGGTTTAACCGTAACGTTGGTCAGTCCCTCGGCGTTGAATTTGGCGGAGAGCAATTTGACCAGACGCGGCACTTCGGCGCGTCCTTCCACGGTTGGAATTTCCACGACCTGTTTGAAAAGATCCCGGGCCTCCAGCTTCGGCGCCTTGTCTTCGGTGGCATGCGCACCTGATGTCAGTAACGCCACTGCGGCCAATCCCGAAAAAAGTCCCGTCCGCATTATGCTTCTCCTATAATTTGCTTTCAGACCCATGCCCCAAAGCGAGATACTCCTCCGATTGCATCTCGATCAAACGCGATGCCGTTCGTGCAAATTCAAAGCTGCCGTCGCCTTCCCGGTAGAGCCTGTCCGGCTCAGCATCGGCGCCGGCGAGCAGCTTCACCTTATATTCGTACAGGGCATCGATCAGGGTAACAAAGCGCGCAGCCTCGTTGCGATATTCCTTCGACAACCTCGGAATCCCGACGATAAGCACCGTATGAAAGTGGCGCGCAACGGCCAGATAATCCTGTGCACCCCGCGCCTCGGCACAGAGGCGCTTGAACGAGAAGACCGCTACGCCCTTCAGCGATTTCGGCACATGCAAGGTCCGCCCACCCGGCACGGTCAATTCTTCGCTCGGTACATGCGCTGCATCATCGGGGGAATAATCGGTCAGTCGAAAAAACGCGTCCCGCAAGGCTTGAGTGGCAGCTTCCCCGTTGGGCACATGCCACAGGCCAACATCGCCTAGACGTTCTCGGCGATAATCGGTGGGCCCATTGAGCGAGATCACATCCAGTCGCGTCTTGAGCAGTTCGATGAATGGCAGAAAATGCTCGCGGTTGAGTCCATCCTTGTACAGATCATCGGGCGGACGGTTGGAGGTTGTGACGATCGTTACCCCTGCCTCAACCAGGCCGGTGAACAGCCGCGACATGATCATCGCATCAGCACTGTTGTTCACCACCATCTCGTCAAAGGCGAGAAAGCGCGCTTCGCTGGCCAAGGCGGCAGCGACCGGGACTATGGGATCGCCCAGTTCCTTCTTGCGTTCCTCCCGTATTCTCGCGTGGACATCCAGCATGAATTCGTGGAAATGAGCGCGCTTCTTGCGATTGATGGCGAGATTATTGTAGAATAGGTCCATCAGCATCGACTTGCCACGACCGACTCCACCCCACATATAAATACCCTTCGGCGCGGCTGGTTTCTTGCCGAAAGTGCGCCACAAGAGGCTGCCGCGCGGCGGCACGGCTTCTAACTCTGCCTGCAGGCGCCCGAGGCTTTGCGCACAGGCCTCCTGATCGGCATCGGGTTTGAGCTCGCCCTGCGCAATCAGCGCCTGATAGCGCTGATAGAATGCGCTCATTGCAAGTCGGTTTTCTGATTCGGGGCCTTTTTCACGATCGCGGTGAACGAAGCCATATTATCCTGTCCGGAGTCGCCTTGCACGACCAGTCCCCGGAGGAACAGGAAGCGACCGGTTTCGCGGGCAACCTCAACCTGCGCCTCGAGCGGCTCGTCGAGCCGGGCACCACCGATAAAATGAGTCTGCAACTCCAGCGTCACCGCAAATCCGGACGGACCGATATTCAGCACCCGCATCGCCGCGAACAGCGAACAGTCGATGAAACCCATCATCGTCCCGCCGTGAACTACATCGCCGAGATTGCGGTGCTTGCGTTCGGGGAACATCCGGACCCGGGCGATATTGTCACTGATCCCGTCGCCACCGCGCCGGACAATCATCGGGCCAAGAAAGCTGTTGTAACAATCGGGATCGGTCAGCACCCAGCTATTCCAGCCGGGATAGTCCGGGTCGGGATCGCTTATGACGAAATTGCGCTCGGACTCGGCCATTTCTACTCGCCGATCGTCAGATTTCGCGCGAAGCGGTCATCTTCTTGATCTCGGCGATCGCCTTGGCCGGGGACAGGCCCTTGGGGCAGGCGTTGGCACAGTTCATGATCGTGTGGCAGCGATAGAGCCGGAACGGATCCTCCAGTTCATCGAGCCGTTCTCCGGTCATTTCATCGCGGCTGTCGGCGAGCCAGCGATAGGCCTGCAGCAGGATCGCAGGACCAAGAAACTTGTCGCTGTTCCACCAGTAGCTCGGGCAGCTGGTCTGGCAGCAGGCGCACAAGATGCACTCATACAGCCCGTCGAGCTTGTTACGATCTTCCGGAGATTGCAGCCGTTCCTTGCCCGATGGCGTCGGCGTCACCGTCTTCAGCCAAGGCTGGATCGAGGCATATTGTGCATAAAAATGGGTGAAATCAGGGACCAGATCCTTGATGACTTCCATATGCGGCAGCGGCGTGATCGTGACCTTGTTCCCGCAATCTTCAATTGCCGTGGTGCAAGCCAGGCCATTTTTGCCGTTGATGTTCATTGCGCAGGATCCGCAAATGCCTTCGCGGCAGGACCGGCGGAAGGTCAGCGTTGCGTCCTGCTCCGACTTCATCTTGATCAACGCGTCGAGCACCATCGGTCCGCAATCATCGGTGTCGATTTCAAATGTATCGTAACGGGGATTCTCGCCCTTGTCCGGGTCGTAGCGATAGACTTTAAACGGTCGTTTTTTCCCGCCGGTCAGCGCTTTGTGCAATTCACCCGTCTTGCGGATCTTGCTATTCTTGGGCAGCGTGAAAGTGGCCATGTCTATCGGATTCCCTTGTTCTGCGGATCGGCATAACCAAGAAGTGCCGGTATCTCAACCATTTTGCGCTGCAAAAACAACGGTGCAACTTTCAAATCATGCAATCAGTTATGGCGCTCGAAAAAGGCGACCATGTCATCCAGCACCGTGGCCTTGTACCGGAACGGCTTGGCCACAGCCATCATGATGTCGAGATGATCGACGTCAGGATATTCGACATATTCGGCATCTCCGCCAGCTTCCAGGATTTTGTCGCGCAAAACCTTGCTGTTGCGGGGCTTGACCTGGGTGTCATCGGTACCGCTCGACAGCCACAATGGCGGCGCGTCTGACCGAACAAAATTGACTGGCTGGGTCATCCTCGGTGTCGGATAATCGCCAAAGCTCTGCTTGGTGGATTCGGAGTCAAACGGATAGAAATCATAGGGTCCGGCCAGCGCCGCCACGCCCCGGATCAGGTTCGGTGACTTGCCTTCCCGACCGAGCCACTGCGGGTCGAGTGCGAGCATCATCACATTATAGGCACCGGCAGACTGGCCGGACAGGAATATCCGGCTCGCATCACCGCCATATTGACCGATGTTATCGTCCACCCAGGCCAATGCCTTGGCGCTGTCTTCCAGAAAACCGGGGAAGCGCGTTTTCGGGAATAGGCGATAATCAGGCAGCACGACGATATAGCCGCGATTGGCCAGCGCCCGACCGGTGAACGCATATTGGTCCTTCGAACCATCGCGCCAGCCGCCACCGTAAATGAAGACGATGACCGGAAGCCGCTTCGTCCCGGCGTTTTTCGGAGTCCAGATGTTGAGCCCCAGGCCCAGTTCCCTGTCGTAAATCTTATCCTGCACCAGCAACTTGGCATTGCTGTCACCGGGGATGATATCATTGACCATATCGAGCTGCTTGGGTCCGGGCTGCGAGAAGAACCACCAAGCGAAACCGCCCAGAGCAAGGAACAACACAGCGATCGTGACAAGCCATTTCATCGAGTGAGCCTTAGCCAAGCGCTCAGGCGCTGGCAATGGCGCTCCAATCGATCGGCTGATGGCGATCAATCACGGCTTCGGCCGGAGGCATTGGATATTTGAGTCCGTTACCGCAATTGAACAGCACCGCCCGGTCGGTCCCGCTGACCAGGCCGTCTTCCAGCGCTTTCAGATAGGCAGCCGCGGTCGCTGCACCTTCCGGGCAGAGCAGCAATCCGTCCTCCTGCCCGATCCTTTGCTGAGCCGCGATTATTGCCTCGTCCTCAACCGCGATAGCAAAGCCACCCGAATCCCGCACTGCCTGCAATATCAGAAAGTCTCCGATTGCCACGGGAACGCGGATACCGGCTGCCACGGTGTGGGCATTCTCCCATAACGGCGCGTGGTCCAGCCCCTTTTCCCAGGCATCGACAATCGGCGCGCAGCCGCTTGCCTGCACCGCGACCATACGGGGTCGCTTGGGGCCGATGAAGCCGATTGCCTCCAGCTCTGCAAATGCTTTCCACATGCCTATCAGACCGGTGCCACCACCGGTCGGATAGAAAATCACATCCGGCATCTCCCATCCCAACTGCTCGGCCAGTTCCAGACCCATCGTTTTCTTGCCCTCGATCCGGTAAGGCTCTTTCAGCGTTGAAAGATTGAACCAGCCCATTTCCGCTTCACCGTCGGCAACAATCTTGCCGCAATCGTTGATCAGGCCGTTCACTCGCCAGACCTTGCCGCCCTGCAAGGCTATTTCCCTGACATTCACTTCTGGCGTATCATCCGGACAGAAAACAAAAGCCTCCATCCCGGCGCGCCGGGCGTAGGCCGCCATCGCCGCACCAGCGTTGCCATTGGTCGGCATCGCGAGCCGTTGCAACCCCAGTTCCTTGGCCATTGAAACCGCCATCACCAGACCACGCGCCTTGAACGATCCCGTCGGCAAACGGCCTTCGTCCTTGACGATCACATGGGATCCGAGCGAATTGTCCAATGAGATCAGCGGCGTCATGTCCTCGCCCAGCGAAACAATATTCGCGGCATTCGCAACCGGCAACAACTCCCGATAGCGCCAGAGATCGTGCGGCCGGCTGGCGAGTTTTTCCTTGGTCAGCGTTTCGGCAACGGCGGCCAGATCATAGCGTACCAATATTGGTGCGCCGGCCGGCGACAGGTTTTGAATGGTCCCAGCAGGCAAAATATCTCCGGTTTTGGAGCATTCCAGATGCGTGACGAAATTGGCGATGTCTGCGGTGCGATTATCTTTGTTCATGGTGACTAGCTAGCATCCGTCGCTGGGCAATCCACTTAAAAAATCCTCATTACCGGGTCCATTTGGCGATTGCTCCGGGTTGCCCCGACGATAGAGAGATAGAAAAAACTGGATTTTGCGATAAAGAAAGGCTCAACCGCCGGATCATTTATTGGAAAAGTTGAAACCTGTGTCGCGAAATATGCTCTCCAAATGGTCCAGCAGCGAGGATTCGCTGGTCCGCGTATTTCGCAACAGCAGCTGGCTGTTTTCCGCCAAGGGTGTGGGCGCGATCCTGAGCATTTTCTATCTCGCAATATTGACCAGGACCCTCGGGGTCGCCGGCTTTGGTGAATTCATGGTTATCGTCGGCGCGATTCAGGTTCTCACGGCCGTCCTGAAACTCCAGACCTGGCAAGCAGTTGTCCAATATGGTGTCCCATATTTGCTCGCCGGACAGCATCAGGCCTTTCGAAAACTGTCGACGCAAAATTTCTGGATCGAATTTCTCGGCGGGCTTGCCGCTTGCGGTGCCTTGTGGCTGATGCTTCCCTATGGCGCGTCGCAATTTGGCTGGAGCAATACGACGGAGCAGGCAATCATGGGCTATGGCGTGATTGTTTTCCTGTCGGTCCGATCCACGCCAACCGGGATATTACGCGCACAGGACCGCTTTGGCGGCAATGCTTTTGGCGATGCCATCATTCCGATCGTGCGCTTCGCAGGAGCCTTGGTTCTGTTTGTGACCGCGCCTTCGATGACTGGATTTCTGATTGTCTGGGGGCTGTCCGAATTTGTCAGTTTCGTGGTGATGTGGTTGATGGTCTGGCAACATCATGACTCGGTTCACCCACTGCGGGATGATGCCGCCATCACGATAGTGCCGCCAAGCCGACAGGAATTTGTCGCCTTTCTGTTGTTCACCAATCTCGCCTATCTGGTCAGCGTGATCCGCGAACGTTTGGTGGTTGTCATCGTCGGCTTTTTCGTCGGACCAGCAGCGGCCGGCCTGTTCCGTCTGGCGGACCAGATCGCGAATAGTCTCAACCGGCTGGCAGAGGTTTTCGCTCGCCCGCTGTTTGCCGAATTGTCTCGATTGTTCGCCATTGGTCAATCGCGGGAATCACGCGCCTTGTTCTGGCGATCGCTGCGGGTTTCGGCAATCAGCGGTGGCGTCTTGTTCATCGGCCTTTTGCTGCTCGGTAAAAATATCATTGCCCTGATCTCCGGTCCAGAATATCTCGCCGCTTACCCGATATTACTGCTGCTCGGTGCAGCAACCATCATCAGTCTGGCCGGACTCGGGCTCGAGCCGCTGCTCCAGGCCGCCGGACGGGCGCGCAACGCGCTGATTGCCCGGGTCGCCGGACTGATAGCACTGGGACTGCTTTTGGCGGTGTTTTTACCGACCTTCGGTACGATCGGGGCGGCATGGGTCATGCTGATCTCGGCTATATTGACGTCGATAATCCTGTTCGTCTCGAGCCGGACCGCGATCAGGGAGCCTCAGCATCCGGAGCCCGATCCCCGGATAGCGTAACTACCAGCAGTCAAAAAAAAGGCGACCCGCGGGCCGCCTTTTTCGATATTCGATGTGGTTTCGCTTAACGCTTGGAGAACTGGAAGCTCTTACGCGCTTTTGCCTTACCATATTTCTTCCGCTCGACCTTACGGCTGTCACGGGTCAGGAAGCCTTCTGCCTTGACCACTGACCGCAGAGCCGGCTCATATTTGGTCAATGCTTGCGAAATTCCGTGCTTGACCGCTCCAGCCTGTCCCGAAAGACCGCCGCCTTTGACGGTGACGTCCACGTCATATTGGCCTTCGCGCTCGGTAATCGCAAAAACCTGATTGAGCACCAGACGCAGCGTCGGGCGAGCAAAATAGGTTTCCTGATCGCGGCCATTGACGGTGATCTTGCCCTTGCCAGGCTTCAGCCAAACGCGGGCTACCGCATCTTTACGGCGACCGGTGGCATAAGCCCGGCCAAATTTGTCCAGCTCTTGCTCGCGCAATGGCATGGTGGATACAGGTGGTTCAGCGGCCACAGGAGCCGCGTCGCCTTCAGCGGCTGCCGGTGCATCGACCACAGCCGGGCCAGCGATATCTTTCAGATCAGCGAGATCGGTTTTTACATCAGACATTATGCGCCCACCTTATTCTTACGGTTCATCGAAGCGACGTCGAGCGCCACCGGGTTCTGGCCGGCATAAGGATGCTCGGTGCCAGCGAAAACATGCAGAGCACGCATCTGGGCAAAGCCCAGCGGTCCCTTGGGGATCATCCGCTCGACAGCTTTTTCCATGACGCGCTCGGGGAAACGTCCTTCGAGGACCTTTTCCGCCGTCGTGCCGCTGATGCCGCCGGGATGGCCGGAGTGCTTGTAGTAGGTTTTCTGCTTGGTCTTGTTGCCGGTGAACTTCACCTTTTCGGCATTGATCACGATGACATGATCGCCGCAATCAACATGCGGGGTGTAGCTGGGCTTGTGTTTGCCGCGCAAAATATTGGCAATGATCGAGGCTGCCCGGCCTACGACCAGATCTTCGGCATCAACGATATGCCATTTTTTTTCGACTTCAGCAGGCTTGGCCGACTGGGTCTGTTTGGTGATACCCTTCATGGGGTGGCTCCTTCTTGGAGAATGGGATTCAGAAATAACAAATGCCGAACGATCCTGATTCGCAGGAGTCCGGCAAACTGGGGCGCTATTGGCGCTGTTATTGCGGCAAGTCAAGCGAAAGTGGGGCTTTGCTAGCGGGTATAATGATACCGAAGCGATTTTTTGACCGACCAGGGAGTCGATTTTCAAAGCCCGGGTTAGCGTCGCTCCGGCTAGGCCGCCCTTTAAGTCAGCGAAACCGCGCTGGTCATCTCGTTGCGCGGCCAAGAAGGTGGACGCCCCAGACTGTCGATGCAACAACCAGCGCCCCTACAGCCTGATGCAACACCGCCAGATGGATATCGATCCCGGTCATCACCGTCGCGATGCCCAGCAATATCTGGCTGCCAAAAGCGATGTGGATCGCTACCGAGCTCCGGCGGTCGATCGGCCGGACCTTGCGCGCCAGAATGATCAGAAAACCCACCACGACCCAGGCCCACCAGCGGTGTATGAAATGAATCAGATAAGGATCGTTGTTGAGCGCCGCCCAGATACCGGCCGACCAATTGATTCCACCGGGGATGAAATATTCGTTCATCAACGGCCATGTGTTTGAGACATAGCCAGCGTTCAGACCCGCTGTATAGGCACCAAAAAGCAACTGTATAACCAGCACCACCAACACCAATGTGCCCATCCCGGTCATCCGCGCCGGCTTTGCGTTGCCGCGTGCCAGTTGGCGCAAGTCGAGCGCTGTCCAGACCAGCCCGCCGAGGATAAACAGCGCCGTCAGCAAATGCACAGCAAGACGAAAATGACTGACATCCGTGCGTTCGCTGAGACCGGAACTGACCATCCACCAGCCGATAGTGCCCTGCAGTCCGCCGAGCGCGAGCAACGCGACCAGCCGCAGACCATAGCCTGACGGGATCGCGCGTTTGGCCGCAAACCAGAGCAGCGGTAGCGCAAAAGCCACGCCAATCAACCGACCGAGCAGACGGTGGACCCATTCCCAGAAATAGATAAACTTGAAATCTGCCAGCGTCATGCCCGCAGGGCCGCTAATTTCCCGATATTCCGGAATCTGCTGATATTTGACGAATTCCGATAGCCAGTCCGCTTCGCTCAGCGGCGGCAAGGCGCCGGTGACCGGCTTCCATTCGGTTATCGACAGTCCCGATTCGGTCAGCCGGGTGATACCGCCGACCACAACCATGATGAACACCAGAAAGGCGACGGAATAAAGCCAATTGGATATGGCGATCGGGCGGGAGCTTGCCGCGCCAATCGGCTGGTTCAGGGCGATCTCATCTGTCATCGGCCGCTATTTGGAATCAAAACCATGACCTGACAACCAGAAACACGGGTATCAGCTGGAAAATTCAAAAATGTTATGTTGTATCTTAACACGCTTTTTCCTATATCCAGCACACACAACAAGAAGTGAGACAGTGAGTCGTGTTTACGACAGCAAAATTGTGGGACAAAGACGGTCTTTTGGTCAGGGATGGCCTGTGGGACCGTATGGCCGTACTCGTGTCTGGCCTGTGCCTTGTCCATTGTGTCTCAACCATCGCCTTTGTCGCTATTCTATCCTCGGCAAGCGGCATGTTTCTCGATCCGCTATTTCATGAAATTGGTCTGGGGATCGCCATTGCCCTTGGCTTTTTCACTCTGGGACGCGGCGTGCTGGATCATGGCTATATCATGCCGGTCGCCATCGGCAGCCTCGGGCTGGGCATGATGATGGGTGCAATATCGATCGGGCATGATAGCGGGCATGGCGGCGCTGAAGTATTTTACACCATGCTGGGCGTTGGATTGCTCGCGCTGGCCCATGATTTGAACTACCGCGCCACCCATTGATTGCGCCCCATTGCCCTTGCGGCGAAACATCCCTAAATTATCCCAATGGGAAAACATGATCATCATGAGCATCAAGGCGATTCTTTAGCCGACGCAGCTCGCAGCAATCTGGAAAAATCCGGCGAGAAATGGACCGACACAAGAGCAGCGATCTTTGATACGCTGGCTGGCTTTTCACGCCCGGCATCGGCTTATGACATAGCGGAGCTGGTTTCCGCCGCACGCGGCAAACGCGTTGCACCGAACAGTGTTTACCGGATACTCGACCTGTTCGTGGCGAACAATCTCGCCATGCGGGTCGAAAGCGCCAACGCCTATCTTGCCAACAGCCATCCCGGCTGCGAACATGACTGTATCTTTCTGGTCTGTGACACGTGCGGCGAGGCAACCCATGTCGATGACGACTCCTTGTCCCAGCAAGTGCGCAAGGTCGCAACGGCTGAGGGATTCAAATCCATCCGCCCGGTCATCGAAGTGCGCGGCATTTGCCAGAAATGCAATTGATCCATCCCGCTTGTCAGCTAATGTTAACAGGCAATCTGCAGAAAGTTCGACAGAGCAATGCGATGCCGTTAAAGCTGGTATCAAACAGGGAGTAAATATGCCGGTTTCTACTACACCATTGCTGGATACTGTCTCCTTTCCAGCCGATTTGCGCAAATTGAAGCCAGCGCAGCTCCGCCAATTTGCCGATGAGTTGCGCGCCGAAGTCATTGACACCGTGTCCACGACCGGCGGCCATCTGGGCGCTGGCCTGGGCGTTGTCGAGCTCACCACCGCCATCCATTACGTCTTCAACACACCGGAAGACCGGCTGATCTGGGATGTCGGCCATCAATGCTATCCGCACAAGATCATCACCGGACGCCGCGACCGGATCCGGACTCTGCGACAAGGCGGCGGCCTGTCCGGATTCACCAAGCGTTCGGAAAGTGAATATGATCCCTTTGGTGCCGCACACAGTTCGACCTCGATCAGCGCCGCCCTTGGTTTTGCGATTGCCAATAAACTGAACGACAAGTCCGGCCGCGGTATCGCCGTGATCGGCGACGGCGCGATGAGCGCGGGCATGGCCTATGAGGCGATGAACAATGCCGAGGCCGCCGGCAACCGGCTGGTCGTCATTCTCAATGACAATGACATGTCAATTGCGCCACCGGTTGGCGGGCTGTCGGCCTATCTCGCTCGCATCGTATCTTCCCGCGAGTTTCTCGGCGTGCGCCAGTTGGCCCGCCGGCTCGCCAGCAAGCTACCCAAGGCGCTCTACGATGCGGCGCGCAAGACCGACGAATATGCTCGCGGCATGACCATGGGTGGGACACTGTTCGAGGAACTCGGCTTCTACTATGTCGGGCCAATTGACGGTCACAATCTGGAACATCTGATTCCGGTGCTTGAAAATGTCCGGGACGCGGCAGAAGGACCGTGCCTGATCCATGTCGTTACCGAAAAGGGCAAGGGCTATAAATTTGCCGAGGAAGCCGACGACAAATATCATGGCGTGGCCAAATTTGATGTGATCTCCGGCAAGCAGGACAAAGGCCCGGGCGGCGGACCGCCTGCTTATCAGAATGTCTTTGGTGAAACGCTGGCCAAGATCGCCGACAGTGATCCGCGTATCTGCGCGATTACCGCAGCCATGCCCTCCGGTACCGGAGTTGATAAATTCGCCAAAGCGCATCCCGACAAGGCCTTTGATGTCGGCATTGCCGAACAGCATGGCGTAACCTTTGCTGCTGGCCTCGCCGCCCAAGGCATGCGGCCATTTTGCGCCATTTACTCGACCTTCCTGCAACGCGCTTATGATCAGGTTGTCCACGATGTTGCGATCCAGAATCTGCCGGTGCGCTTTGCCATCGACCGGGCGGGGCTGGTCGGTGCGGATGGCAGCACCCATGCCGGATCTTTTGATGTCACCTATCTGGCAACGCTGCCCAATTTCGTTGTGATGGCGGCGGCCGACGAAGCCGAACTTGCCCATATGACATATACTGCGGCACTGCACGACAGCGGTCCAATTGCCTTCCGCTATCCGCGCGGCAACGGCACTGGTGTCCCGATTCCGGAAAAGCTCGAACAGCTGGAAATCGGCAAGGGCCGTATCATCAAACAGGGCACAAAAGTTGCGATCCTGTCACTCGGCGCTCGCCTCGAAGAAGCCAAGAAGGCAGCGGAACGGCTTGAAGCAAAGGGACTGAGCACCACCGTCGCCGATTTGCGCTTCGCCAAACCGCTCGATCAGGAGCTGATCCGCAAATTGCTCACCACCCATGAAGTAGCGGTTACCGTAGAGGAAGCCTCAGTCGGCGGTCTTGGTGCGCATGTGCTGACTTATGCTTCCGACAACGGCCTGACCGATGCGGGACTGAAGATTCGGACGATGCGGC
>JAGPVK010000023.1 GCA_018067055.1 Sphingomonadales bacterium
CATCGCCGGAATCCGCGTGACATACATCCACAACCAGATCAGCATCGTCCACAAGATCAGTGCAACCATCGGCTGCAGCAATGGGCTATTTTCCATGATAATTTCTCCCCCTATATTATTGTAATTCTAGAAAAGCGTGGCCCACAGGGCATTGATCGCCATGATGAGCAGGCAGATTGTCGACGCTATGAACAGCAGAAAGCGGACCTTGACCAGGTTTACGGTGGCTTGCCAGATGCTGTGCACGATCCGGATGATCGCATAGGCCCAGGCCAGATAGAGATTAAGCCCATGGCCCGCATTGGCGAGCGCAAGGATGACGACAGTGGCATAAAACAGCGTCGGCTGTTCCATTAAATGCGTGTAATTATGGGACTTCCAGTTGACCTTGTCAGGTATGACACCTTCCAGATCGCTGCCCCGGCCACCAGGCTGGGCATTGGCAAGGTCGGCTCCGGATTTCGCCATGGCCGGAAATCTGGTGCCGGCCATCCAGAACAGCATGATGAGTGACCATAAAACCAGCACAGCCGCTGGCGCCAATATTGCAATATCCATGATTCTTGTCCTCCCAAACAGGGAGAAACTGCGTCAGACGAAACTGATTGTCAATTGCAACCTAGTTTGCCGCTCAAACCCGCGGAAAAGACACCACATTGTCGCGATCGGAGCGATCCAGATTGTCGCCAACGTAAAGGCTGGCCATCGGTTCATCGGTGACATCATATTCGTCGCTGCTGCCATAGCCGTTGAACTTGGTCCGCATCGCCGATCCATAAGCGCCGAGCATGCCGATCTCGATATAATCGCCGGCCTTGATGCTGTCGGGCAGATTGAATGGCCCGGCCATGAAATCCATGTCGTCACAGGTTGGACCGTAAAAGCTGAATCCGGTGGTGGTCGCGTTCTCGCTGTCCGCGCCAATCTGGCGCACCGGGAAGCGCCATCCGATATGGGCAGCATCGAACAAGGTGCCATAGGCGCCGTCGTTGATATAGAGTTCGTCGCCGCGGCGGCGTTCGACCTTGACCACCAGCGAGCTATATTCGGCCGATAGCGCACGGCCCGGTTCGCACCAGAGCTCGGCGGAATAGCTGATCGGCAGATCTTCAAACGTCCGGTCGATGGCGGTGAAATAATGGTTGAGCGATACCGGTGCCAGATCGGGATAGATTGACGGAAAACCGCCGCCGACATTGACAATATCGACCGTGACCGACGCGCCGACAATGGCCGCACGGACGCGTTCCAGAGCATGGACATAGGCAAGCGGCGTCATCGCCTGGCTACCGACGTGGAAGCAAATGCCGAGGCTGTCGGCGAGTTGCCGTGTGCGTTGCAGCAGTTGTGCCGATTCATCGACATCGATACCAAATTTTGCGGCAAGGCTGATTTCCGCAAATTCCGACGCAACCCGGAGTCGGACGCACAGGGTCAGATCGTCTGCACCCGCGGTCCCCAGTTCGATTTTTTCCAGTTCCTCGATGCTGTCGAGCGAAAAGATCCGCACGCCATGGTCCTGATAGGCTTCGCGGATCGATGCCAATTGCTTGACCGGATTCATGTAGCAGAGCGTCGCCTCGGGCAAGGCCGCGCGCACCTGACGAACTTCGTCGATCGAAGCCACGTCGAAATGGGTGACGCCTTCTTGCCACAGCAATTGCAGCAGGGCAGGCGATGGATTCGCCTTCACCGCATAAAGCGATTTACCGGGAAATTGCTCAACGAAATAACGCGCCGCGCGACGCGCTGCGTGTGGCCGGTTCAACAAAACTGGAATGTCTGGGCTTAGAGCCTTCGTCAGCTCCTCAGCATCAAGATAATGGTGCAACTCAAGGGACCCCCTTATAGGCTAAGATCGATTGAGCTGCCTTGCGGATACGCAAGCGGCCATGGGGCAGCAAGGCGCGGCTATATGGCCACTTGATCGCTCTGTAAAGACCGAAGTCCTTACAGAAGCTGAACGACAGCATTTTTTAGCTGAGCCGATCCCTGAAGGCAGTCCAGTCGAAGGATTTGACGCAACGCAGCGCATCATTCTCGCTATTCCACAGCCAGAGCGATGGCAGCGGCACGCCGTTGAATGTATTGGTCTTGACCATCGAATAATGCGCTTGGTCGAGAAAGGCGATCCGCTGGCCGATATGCGGCTCGTCCGGCAGGACATAGTCGCCAATAATATCGCCAGCCAGACAGCTCGGCCCGCCAAGACGGATCGCTGGCCCGTCGCTGCGTTCGCGCAGCATGGCCGGACGGTAGGGCGCCTCGATCACGTCGGGCATATGGCAGGTCGCCGAAATATCGGTGATCCCGACCGGCATGCCATTGTCGAAGACATCCAGAATCTCGCCCACCAGGATACCGGCATCCAGCGCAACCGCTTCGCCCGGCTCCAGATAGATTTCGCAGCCGGATCGCGCCTTGAGCGCTTTCAGAAAATCGACCAGCGCCTCGCGATCATAATCATCGCGCGTGATATGATGTCCGCCGCCGAGGTTGATCCATTTCAGGGTGTCGAAATGCGGTGCGATCACCGGCTCCACCTTCTCCCAGGTCTTCTGGAGCGCATCGAAGCCCTGTTCGCACAAATTGTGGAAGTGAATGCCGGTCAAATGTTGGAAATCTTCGGGTTTCAACTGACTGATCGGAAATCCTAATCGGCTATGCGGTTGGCTCGGATCATATTTTGCCGTCTCTCCGAGCGCGATTTCCGGATTAATTCTTAAACCAATTTCTGAACTATCGAGTTCAATATCTTGATTAGAATAGTTTTTCCACCGTTCGATCTGCTGAGGATTGTTGAATGTGATATGCTCGGAAATGCGGCTCAGCTCGGCCAGGTCGTCCGCCTTGTAGGCCGGGGAATAGGTGCTGATCGGGCCCCGAAAATGCTCCTTCGCCAGTCGGGCCTCCCACAGGCCAGAAGCGCAATAGCCATCCAGATATTCGTCGATCAACGGCGCCAGCGACCACATCGAAAAGGCTTTCAGCGCCAACAGGATCTTTGCCCCGGAACGCTGCTTGAT
>JAGPVK010000286.1 GCA_018067055.1 Sphingomonadales bacterium
TCGGTCGCTGCCCGCGTCTGCGCATAGATTATGCCCGGCCCCGGCGTGCGTTCGACCAGGTCTTCGATTTGCCGCGCCAGCCCGGCGCGCGGGCTGATGCTGTAGCGGATATTGGGCCGGTCAAATCCGGCGAGGATCAGACCATCCTGCTCGATTCCCAGCTGCACCAAAATATCATCGCGCGTATGTGCATCGGCGGTGGCGGTGAGCGCGAGCCGCGGTACCGCACCGAAATGGTCGAGCAGCGGACGGAGCAACCGATAGTCGGGCCGGAAATCATGACCCCATTCGGAGACGCAATGCGCTTCATCAATGGCAAACAGCGAAATATCGGCCTGTTCCAGCAATTCGCGAAAATGCGGCTGCGACGCGCGTTCCGGCGCAGCGTAAAGCAGATCCAGCTCGCCAGCCTTCAGGCGGGCAATGGTTTCGGCACGGTTGTCGTCGGCGGAGGTGAGGGTGGCCGCGCGGATGCCGACCGCTTCGGCGCTGCGCAACTGATCGTGCATCAGTGCGATCAGCGGCGAGATCACGATCGTTGTGCCTTTATTGGCGAGGGCGGGCAACTGGTAGCAGAGCGACTTGCCCGAACCGGTAGGCATGACAGCGAGCGTATTCTGCTTCGCCATCACCCGCCGCAGTACCGCATCCTGCATGCCGCGAAAGTTGCTAAAGCCAAAGGTGGATTTGAGCAGGGGAAGAAGCGCTTCGGTCATGCATCTTTCCCTAGCCAGACATGGCCGCGTGCGAAACCGCAAAAGCGAAATTGACCGAAAATGTAATCCCCGGTCACGCTACCTCGCGCTGGTCTTCCGCCTGCCGCTTCCACATATCCGAATAAAGCCCGCGCTTGACCAGCAACTGTCGGTGGCTGCCGCGTTCGGCGATCCGGCCGTTGTCGAGCACGATGATCTCGTCGGCATGGGTGATCGTCGAAAGCCGGTGCGCAATGATCAATGTCGTCCGGCGTTCCGATATCTTGGCCAGCGTCGCCTGAATTTCATCCTCGGTGCGGCTGTCGAGCGCCGAGGTCGCTTCGTCGAGGATCAGGATCGGCGGATTTTTCAGCAAGGTTCGGGCGATCGCGACGCGCTGCTTCTCGCCGCCGGACAATTTGAGACCGCGCTCGCCGACCTGCGTAGCATAACCATCCGGCAGCTTTGCGATAAAGCCATCCAGCGCCGCTCCGCGTGCCGCTTCCTCGATCTCTGCCTGGCTTGCGCCTTCGCGGCCATAGCCGATATTATAGCCAATGCTGTCGTTGAACAGGACGCTGTCCTGCGGGACGATGCCGATCGCGCCGCGCAAGCTGTGCTGGGTGACTTCGGATATGTCCTGACCGTCGATCAATATCCGTCCGTCTTGCGGATCGTAAAAACGGAACAGCAACCGTGCGATCGTCGATTTCCCGGCCCCGGACGGACCGACAATGGCGAGCGTTCCGTCAGCCGGCACCTCGAAATCGAGCCCGTGCAATATCTGGCGATCATCATCATAGTTGAACACCACATTCTCGAACCGTACCGTGCCATCAGAAACCTGCAGCGGCTTCGCCCCCGGCTTGTCGACAATCTCCTGCTTGGTGTCGATCAGCTTGAACATTGCATCCATGTCGACCAGCCCTTGGCGGATCGTGCGATAGACCATGCCGAGCATGTCGAGCGGACGGAACAGCTGCATCAGCAGCGCGTTGACCAGCACCAGGTCGCCGACCGTCAGGTCGCCCTGTTTCCAGCCGTAGACGCTGAACGCCATTGCGCCGATCATGGTCAGGTTGGTGATGATCGACTGGCCAATATTGAGCAGCCCCAGCGAGTTCTCCGATTTGACCGCGGCATTGGCCCAGTCCCGCATCGCCTGGTCATAGCGCTCGCTTTCCCGGCGCTCGGCGGTAAAATATTTGACCGTCTCGTAGTTGAGCAGCGCATCAACCGACCGGCCAATCACCCGCGTGTCCATATCGTTCATTCTGGCCCGCAGCGCGTTGCGCCAGTCTGTGACCTTGCGCGTGAAAATGATATAGGCCGCAACCATCGACATTGTTGCCGCGACCAGTCCGAAGCCGAATTTGATCTGGAAGATGACCAGCACCGCGGTCAACTCGACAAACGTCGGCGCAATGTTGAACAGCAGAAAATAGAGCATCACGTCGATACTCTTGGTGCCGCGCTCGATGACCTTGGTGACCTCGCCGGTGCGGCGGCCGAGATGAAAGCGCAGCGACAGGCTGTGCAGATGGGTGAAGACGCGGGTCGCCAGCCGTCTGGCCGCCTGCTGGCCGACCTTCTCGAACACGATGTTCCGCAGATTGTCGAACATCACCTGGCCGAACCGTGCCAGACCATATGCGCCGACAAGCGCCAGCAAGACGGTCAGTTCGGTGCCGAGTTGATCGTTGGACATGCCATCGATCACCGCCTTGTAGATGAACGGCATGGTGAGGACGGCCGCCTTGGCACAAAGCACCAGCAATCCGGCGACGATGATTCGCAGCCGCAGCCCCGGCTCGCCCTCGGGCCAGAGATAGGGCAGGAACCGCTTGAGCGTGGGAATCATCGGAGGGTCAATCTGGCCCTCGGTAGCATAATCAGGTGGCATGGTTGTGGATGTAGGGATACCGGCGGCGAAAGTCTATCCGGCTTGATCCTGCAACAGCGCGGTGCGCTTGCGCCCTGACCCTAGAAACTGCCGCTGACCGTGAGCCGGTAAAT
>JAGPVK010000287.1 GCA_018067055.1 Sphingomonadales bacterium
CGGACCGCTTTCAAACACACAATGATCGCATGCGGCGGGACAGCGCCACGTCAACAGCAGAACGAGCGTTTCGAGCGTCCCATGATCGATATCAGGCGGTGCAGATATCGCAACGGCAGTCACGCTGTCAGTTCCATGCCCGCTCTCTGGTTGAGCACTTCGCCCAGGTCTGCCAGAAGTTCGCACGTCGCCTCGGCAATTTGTTCCTGCGAGGTGAACTCCAGGCACACATCACAGGAACCGACATAATGGTCAGAAATCTCGATACTCGGATCGCGTCGCTTCAGTTCCTGCAATATCCGGTAGGGACCAAAATATTGCAGCAATTTGAAAAACAGATCTTCCTTGAGCGCATCCAGCATCTCGGCAATCTCGTCGACACTTTTGTCCTGCAAATTATCCTGAATGAACAAGCCGGCCTTTTCGGGATCTTCACCGACGACCATGCCGCAACAGGGATAGAGCAAGCCTTTCGGGCTGATCGTTACGATTTCCGTCGCCATCGGACAGCCTTCCCGCATGTCCTTGCTATCGTCATAATAGAATTCTGTAACTTCCTTCCGTGCCCGGCCGACCGGCGTGGTGATCAACGGATTGATCTCGAATTCGGCGACTTCCGATTCGGGAATGCTCAATATTTCGCTTAACCGGGAGATTATATCGGCCTTTGCCCGCGCTGATCTTTCTGAGCTGACCTGAACATTTATTCTGGCATCCAGACCGGCGTCACGCGCGCCCTGCAGCGCCCAGCGCATCTTTTCCGGCTTGATGAAGGGGATGTGAAATTCATCGACGCTCGTGCAATAGGCTTCGAAACCGACACTCCGCAAATCAAGCAGCTTTTCCTTCGCCTGACTGCGACTGGTTGCCCAGGCACTGGAACTGATGACCTCGGATGGCATGCCAAGCGATTGCCCAAAGGCAGCCAGTTCACGCATTTCCTTGTAGCGCACAAAGGCTTCGCCGCCGGAAAAGCCGAGGACCGGCGGCGGTGATTGCCGCGAAGCCGCTTCGACAACTTTCCTCGCGATATCCATGTCCAGATGCGTCTTGTTTTGCGGATTGCTTTCGAAGATGCAATGCGCGCAGGCTGCCGGACAGCGATAGGTCATCAGGATCGAGATGATCGAGATACCCTTGTGATTCAACAACTGCTGCGCGTTGATGTCGCGTCTGAAGAAATCTGTCAGCGAATTGTCCCGGTTCAGGGTGCTCATCTCGTTCATCTCAGTCTCCCACTAGCATGCGTGACATTTTCGGCCAGTTGCGCATCACCAGCGCCGTTTCCTGATGGAGATCATCGCAAAAGGGCAATGCATAATCACCGGTTCGCTTGTAGCCTCGGACCTCGCACCCGCCGCCACAAACGGGGGACATGGCGCAACTGGAACATTGTTCGATCGTGAACGCCGAACGGTCGCGGTAAGAGGCGAGATGATCGTGATCCAGTTCCACTTCGGGCCAGTAGCGGCCAACGCTCATCTGCGGATCGCCAATCGCTTCATAACAGGCGTATAACCGGCCTTCCTGATCGAAGCAGGTGAGATCAATATTGGCTTCGCAATGGAAGAATGCCGGGGCCGGCAACTCATCCACGCCGGCTCGCAAACCGGCGAACAGATTCAGGCTGCGCCAGTCGATATATTGTATCTGCGGCGCATAGTCTCTGGTAGCCAGCGCATCGCTGAGCAGCGACAATATGCGAAATTTCTCTGGCACTTCCGGATCGGTTTTCGCGGACTTGTTCTGGATCGGTGCGACGGCAAGATGCGCATGGCTGGAGAGATGCTCGTCGGCAAAAAACTGGTCGGCCAGAGCGACAAATTCATGGATTGTCTCGGGGGTAACCAGGAACCGGATAAAGAGGCCGCTCGTCGCCCGCTCTTTTGCAAGTCGCTTGATTTCTTGCCAAAGCCCGGTGATCGCCCGCTGGTCTCGCCGCAATTCTTCGGCATCTCCGTTTACCGCTGAAAAGCCGTCGACGCTGATCTGGATTGACGGTCGGTATCTTTCAACCTCTTCCCGATAGGCGGCCAATGAACGTCCATTTGTGGTGAAATGGATGATGTGTCCGCGGGCCAGCGTTTCATCGCCGATAGTGCGCACCAGAGCATGAAATTGCGGCGTGTCGATCAGCGGTTCGCCACCAAACAGGGATATAAAGGCGCGAGCCTTCCCGCGCGCCTCCATATCTTGCTCTATGTAGCGAAAGGCCGCGGCGACCTGTTCTGCCGACATCACTCCCGTCTTTTGACGGGCCTTCTTCTGCTCCACCACCTGCCAGCAATATTTGCAGGCAAGATTGCACCGCAAGGTCAATCCGAACATATATTTGATGTCGGGTGAATTTCTGGCGGTGTCCTTCGCCCGTTCAGCCAAAGCCCTTGCGATGGCATCTTCCACGTCGGGTGAATCGACATAATAGCCGCGTTCGATCAACATCCGGTCTGCGTCTTCACTTTCATCAAGAGATAGCTGCGGACTGTCTTTCACCCGCTTCGCCACTCTCGCTTCCACAACATCAACCGACCCGCTGAAGCTGTTGAGAAGCAGAGCAGTGTCTTTCTCAAAGGGTTCAGATAGCGTGTATCTGCTGCGATAAAATAACTCGCCCATAGCTTTTTCTCCCTGAACCCAACGCAGTAGCGCTCAATTCAGGCATAGCCGGTATCATCTGGCCGGCCAGGGGCTGCGGAGATTGTTGAAACCGGACCGACTACGGCGACATCGACGCAGCAGTAGCTCGAATTCAGTTCAACACCGCCGGTGTCTACTTCTTCGAACGATAATTCCAGTTTCGAGAGGATGTCTTCGACTTTCATACCACGTGGTACGCGGATACGAATTTTGGTTACGGGACCTTTCTTGGCCATGTGCTTCACTCCATCAAAAGTTAATAGAATTACTATACAATGCGACCCGGTACACCTTATTGGAGTCTGTCTTGACTCGGAGAGTTTTTAACATATTCAGATGAAGTCTACAATGAACTTTATTTGGGATTGAAAGCAGCTTCACTCCAAACCTGCCTATCTGTTGTCAAAATATCTGTTGTGTCACTTCAATTTTGTAGAAAGATTGCTATGCTGACAGTGGACCGATGAAAAACCATGCTTTCGTTGTTGGCATTGATGCCTATAACTTCCCTGGCGGCACACTAAAGCAAGCCGTTGGCGACGCTCTGTCCTTTGCGAGCTGGTTAACCAAATCCGCCATAGTGCCACCGGAACAGCTGACGCTGGTGTTGGGAACAACCCTGGACAGTCCTGACGTCCCCATCGACCTTCTCTGGCGGGTAAAGACTGCTGATGAATTCATGCGGCCCGGTGGCCGGAGCCACTTGCTGCAATCCTTGCGGGGCTTTCGTGATTCAATCGACGGCAAGGCAGACCGGCTCATTTTCTATTTTGCAGGCCATGGCCTGGTTTCCCGAAACCGGGCACTGCCGGGCGATGTATTATGCGCTTCGGATTATAGCGAGACTATACCGTCCAATTCGCTGATGACGGACTCGATCCAGCGGGTATTTTCAAGCATCCCGTCGAAGGAACAATTTTTTCTCTATGACGCGTGCCGGTCACTGTCCCCGAATGTCAACGCCACATTCGGGACCTATGATGAACTGGAACTTTCGGCGATTCCGGAGCCTGACCAGTTCATCCTGAAAGCGACCGCAGTCGACACCAGCGCGCTCGAGAACCCGGAAGGCGGCACCTTCACCCGGCAACTGCTCGCCGGCCTCGACCAGGGAGCGGGTTCGGCGAAGGAATGGGATCCGTCGCGCAGCGAATAGGTCGTACGCTGGAACCGACTCTGCACCTTTGTCGAAGCCAGCGTGAAAGCCTCACTGCCCGAAGGCGCGGACAAAATGGCGCCGAAGAAATATGGCGGCGGCGATCCGAGCCTCAATCCCGAACTGGCTCGCTTCGCCGCGGACGCTATCGACGATGTTTCTGTCACAGCAAAATTGCTACCGCCCAATCCGGAAAAGCAGGTCGAGTTTCGGTACCGTTTTCAAACTGGCATCGACGACGAGATTTCCCTCTTCGAAGACGGCAGGGCTCGGGTTGATCTGAAGCCCGGCGCCTATATTTTTCGGGCGCATGCTTCCGACATCCAATTCTCTCCCCAGGCACATCTGATGGAGGTTTACGACAGTCAGGATGACCTGGAATTTATCGGTCAGTCGAGCGATCCCCTTGCGCTACCAGCGGTAGAAATTGGCGGCATCCTCAACCGGTCTGATTCTGCCAGTACGATCATCAAGTCGGCTTCCGATCTCATCAAGAATATGGAATATGATGTCGAAATCGGCAGTCCCGTTCAGCGAAGGGCGGCGCCGGGCGGAAAATTTGCCTTTGATGACGATGGTCCTGGTCCGGGCAGCCCGGCAATCCGCTACAAGGACCTCCCCGGGTCGGTTGCCGATAACATGCGCGAGCTGGGCAATCAGTCAGGTGACATGCAAGTTGCGATCGATCAGATTCGCAATGCACCGCCGCTGGACTGGCCGGACATGATCCCGGCCCTGGTTGATGCCCTGCCAACACCGCAATTCATTTTGACACCCGATTCCCAAACAAAAATCACCTGCTCTTCGCTCGCTGGTGGCGAGACCATGACTGGTTGGGGTGGTCTCGAAATCGGCCGCTTGTCAGGGATGAGCCGGATCACCGCGACCCACTCTGAAACGGGCACGACGGTCAAACTGATTTCGCCTGACAATGTCGCAGGCAACATGATCTACATCACGCCGCCTGCGGCATCAAATCCGCCGAGCGAGGCGGCTGCCGCCTGGATCAATGGCCGGGTGGAAGATGGCGTTCTGTTTGCCAGCTATGACGATGCCGAGTTCGCGATTGCCGGTGCGGATCTGGCGTCTGTGATGCATATGGCCAATCTGGCAAGTCACAACCAGACGCAGAAGCTCGATCATCAGGGGATGATCAAGGTGACGGCAATAAAGGAAATGGAGCAGGCAGAATCGGCAAAAGCGATTCGTCGATTTCAATCCCGGCTGTGGAAGCAAAGATACAAGAATGCCCCGGTCTGGAAAGATTTTGAGCCGGTTGATGAAGCAGTGCCTGAAATTTACAGGTGGGACCAGACCAGCAAGGCCGGAGATTATTGGCATGAATATCGTGATGAGGACCGCAAGGCGCGATCGGGATTCAAGCAACCGATTTTTGTCCTCGAAGGACATACGACATATGTCACCGTTCATGAACGGACAGACGGCAAGGTATTGTTATATCTCTACGCGCTGCCAAACGGGAGCCACGTCGACGCGCGCGTTATGCGCGGCATCATCCATATCCAGCGCGCGCGCGCGTCCGGATGGAATGCACTGGATGATCCCGCGACGCAGGCATTGCTCGCCGGCGAATGGTTTGAACCGGTCTCTGCAGCGATCGTCGGCTGGCTGGCTATCCGGTCGCCCGAGGCGGCATCAAATGATCTGCAAGCCAGTCTTCCCGCTCTCATCGCACGATTGCAGGAAGATGAGGTGGGAATGGTGGATGGTGATCTTCTGGCAGCGCGCTGGGCCGAATTGGCCGATGACCAGGGAAGCATGAAAATGGCGATCGAGCGCGCAAGCCAACGCGAATGCTGTCCATTACTGGATGAAGCGCTGCGCTATTACGTGAATTCGGCGAAAAGGCTCAGGATTTTCGGGGAACATGTTCGCTGGATGGAAGCGAAGCTGGCGCAATCGGTCGGTCATAATCTGTGGGTGCTTCGCAAGGAAGATGAAAAGAAATCGGGCCGTCCGCGAGGCGTCAAATAATCCTCAATCCCTTTGAGGAAAAGCGGCAGGATATTTGCAATCGGATCGAATCTGCTTTGCTGGCCAGTTTGCGGATCAACGCTGCCATTTGAGAGATAGCAATTCAAGGCACTACCAACGGAATTTCGGGAGGAGCCGCCCTACCCCTGCCCCTGCCCCTGCCCCAGCTCCAGATATTGGGAATAATTCGGTGCCTTGCCATTAATGACAGTGGATTGAGCCCCATAGAATATGGCCTACTCTCGTGATTGTCGGTCGGGAGAAAGAGAACGGACAGTTCCTGTTTCGGCCGCACGTGTCTTCGGTGGGGGATTTTACGTGGCGAGCAGGCAGACCGGAATTTATAATATCGAAAATAATCCCGATTGGGATGTGCTTCTGGAAAATGTAACAATCCGCAAGCCCGGTGATATTCGCAAGGCTGCTCATTATCTGCGGGATATTGCACGAAGCAAAGGTTTCCGGGTTGCGCTGTGCGCCGACATAGCTTCCGGCAGGCCGATGATCGATGCGGAGGGCAATTCGCTGAATTCAGATATATTCGGCTGGGTCAAGCATAGCGAGCGATGGTGGAAAGATGCCCAATATGCACTCCATTCTCCGGTTCCGCGCGCCTGCCGCTATGAAAGCGAGCCGTTCTGGTGCGATGAAAACGGATTTCATAGCTCGACGCCAAACGACTTTCTCGATGACATCGATGTCGGCAGCTATTTTGTTAAAACCAAAACCCGCTATAGCAAACTGATCATTGTTCCGGTGCATCTGCCATTTGGCCAGGTGTCGGCCAACAGCTTCCCGTTCATTGACCAGCATGTCGGTGATTTTTTGCAGCAATTTGCGAAATACGGGAATCTGTTCGGCGCCCTGACCCGGCGTCTGATCTCGGGCTATGTGTCGGTATCGCGCACGTCCAGTTACATCGCTTCGGATTGCAGCTTGTCGCGCAGGGAAGCGGAATGCATCCGCTGGGCTTCGATTGGCAAAACCGACGAAGAGATTGGCGAGATCATCTCTGTCTGTCGTTCGACGGTCCGCTATCATATCAGCCGCGCCGGCGAGAAGCTGCATGCCGTGAACCGGACACAAACCGTGTTCAAGGCAACCCAGCTCGGCTATCTCGGCAATAGTTACTGATCGACAGCACAGCGATAATGATTCCGATTCCGGTGTTTTCTTGACCTTTTGGCCAGTTGAGCATTTGGACCAGTCTCGCCATTCTCCCAATCTGATGATGTTGGACAAACCGGCACATCCGGAGACTTCGCCACATTGATATGGTGAAGACATATGGGAGAGATTTATGAAGGATCATTCACAGCGTCAGGAATCCGCATCCATCGTCCAATCGGCAAGATGGCTTTTGATGGGAACCGCAGCCAGTCTCACCATTTCAGGCTTTGCTGCGCCCGCCTTCGCGCAAGATGAGGTGGATGAGAAAGACAATGCGATCATCATCGTCAACGCGCGCAAACAGGATGAAACATTGCAGGAAACACCGGTCACGGTAACCTCGATCAGCGCCGATACGCTGGACAAGTTTCAAGTCAATGAAGTCGCGGATGTAGTAAGCCGGATTCCGGCGCTGAACGTGCAGGTGGGAGGATCCGGCGCGGGCGGCCAGATCAGCTTGCGCGGCATCGGCACGACGAATATTTCGGCGGCTTTTGACTCGGCCGTCGCCTTTGATTTCGATGGCGTATCGATCAGCACCATGCGCCTGGTTCAGGCATCTTTCTTTGACGTCGCGCAAATCGATGTTCTCAAAGGCCCGCAGTCGCTGTTTTTTGGCAAAAGCGCTTCGGCTGGCGTATTCTCTGTGCGTTCCGCAGACCCGACGAAAAGCTGGGAAATGGGTGGCAAGGCGTCCTATGAATTCGAAGAAGAGGGCTATACCGTCGGCGGATATATTTCCGGTCCAATCAGCGATACGCTGGGAGTCCGCGTCGCCGCTCAATATCAGGACATCAACAAATATGTCGAGCTGGAAGCCGGGACACCCTCAGTTTTCCTGAACACAGGCAAGGGCCTGAAGAATTTTGTCGGCCGGGTAACGTTGCAATGGGATCCCTCAGACAATTTTTCGGCGAATCTGAAACTCAATTACAATCATAATTTTGGCGACAGCTTGCTCGGCCATTCCGATATCAGCTGCGGTGCCAATGGCGTCGCGGATGACGTTTTCCTGGCGCTCTCCGGGGTGCGCATTGCTTCCAATGCAACCTGCGACATTCAGGATGGACTCTATCCTCATCCGGACGGTCATCCAGCCCTTCAGGTCATAGCGCCGGGAACGACCGGTGCCGGTCGTTACAAAGGCCAATCCTATAATGAAACGAACACGATTTTTGCGCGCTTGGCGATGGATCTGGAACTCAATGATAGTCTGACCTTGTCGTCGGTGACCGGGATTCTCGATCTCGAAAATGAACATGCCGACCACTTCAGCTATGTCGGCATCCTGCCCAATGGCGACCCGGGTGGCCTGCCAGCGCCTTTTTCAGATGCGCTGAAGCAATATACCCAGGAACTCCGCCTCACCAGCGACTATGACGGCATGTTCAATTTCATGGTCGGCGGCTTCTGGGAAAGCCGAAGCCAGCCGCTGCAGACGTCGCAAAACGCCTTTATCGGTTCGTTTCTGTTCCCGGATTCCCGCGGCATTGGCTATGACTGGGTGGCAAACCGTGCGACCAAAAGTGAAGCCTTGTCCTTCTTCGGCAGCGCCAGCTTCGATATTACGGATCAGCTGGAACTGTCAGGTGGCGTGCGCTGGACCGATGAGCAGAAGGTGCACCGGACATCCTTCCCGTTCCTGCACAATGCGCTGACCTTTTTGAACGGCATTGTCGGCGGCATCGGCCTGGTGGTTCCGGAAGGGTTTCAGACTGGTCCAATCGAATTCTCCGACAGCAATATCTCGCCGGAGGTCACTTTGAAATATCAGGCAACGCCTGATCTCAATTTCTACGCATCGTACAAGACCGGTTTCAAATCCGGCGGTGTCGATAACAGCATCTTGCCAACCGCAGCGCTACAATTTGTAAAGCCCGGCTTTGGTACTGATGCCCAACGTCAGGCCGCTCTGGATTCGATCATCTATGATTCAGAAACCGCCAAGGGTGGTGAAGTCGGGGTCAAGGCGATGCTGGCGGATCGCGCTTTGCGGATCAACGCTTCGCTCTTCTATTTTGTATTTGATAATCTTCAGGTGCAGAATTTTGACGGTGCTGCGGTGCGTTTCCTGACCGTGAATGCTGGCGAAGTGACCACCAAGGGCTTTGATATGGACTGGGCCTGGCAAACCCCTGTCGAAGGCCTGAGGCTGTCCGGTACGGTCGGCTATACCGATGCAAAATTTACCGACACGTTCATCTCGTCAAACGGACCGGACAGTTTGCCCGGCACCGCTGATGACATCGACCTGGATGGACGCAGAGCCGCGCGCGCGCCAAAATGGTCAGGCAATATTGCCTTTGACTGGTCGATACCGATGAGTGACAGTCTTGAGTTCGGGCTGAACGGAAATGCCTTTTACAGCGGCTCCTATTTCGCATCGAACACGACATTCAATGATTATGTTCAGGGCGACTATGTCACTCTCGATGGGTCAGTTTCGGTCGGCCACCCGGATGGCAAATGGAAATTGTCGCTGATTGGTGTTAATCTGACCAACGAGATCTGGGCCAACACGGCGGGTGATCGCCCTTTCCTGCCACCCGGCGGTGATGATCGCGTCGTCACCCAGAACCGCGGCCGCCAGCTGTTTGTCGAAGCGGCCTTCAAGTTTTGATCAACATCTCCCGTTGATCATATTCGGACCGGAATGGCTGGGGGGCTGTTCCGGTCCGATTTTATATATGCTGATGGAAATATTTTCTGCGCTCGGCAGAACCCGAGTGCTCAACCATAAACCAGATCATTCGGGTAGCGGCCAGCTCTGGTCAGCGCAGCAAGCGCAGGATGCTGGTCGTCATGGGTCGTTGCTGCATTCTGGCTCCAGCTCATCACCGGTGTGCGCTGGATGATTTTCCAGTCGTCGCCGCGTTTCTCAAACTGGTCGATATAGCGGCCGAGATAGGTCATCTCGCTATCGTCACCATCCGGATTTTCCAGATAGTGAAAGGCAAACAGATAGCTTTCGACCGTCGCGCTCGCCGGACTGTCTTCTTCCGGGAAGCTCACCAGAATATTGCTGACCACATGGTGGGTCTGGGCAAAACCCTTTATGGCTTCCACCAGCCCTTCGCAAAACGGATGCGCGGGGGCAGGCTCTGCGCCATAAGAAACGCTGGCTTCAGGCCAATAGCATATTTTCAAGGCAGCTTCATCGGCCCGGTCGACCCCGCGGCAATGCATGTGGATGATTTCTCCGATCGCATGTTCATCTGCCAATCGAGTTTGACTGGGAACTCTTCCAACCATCTGGGCCACTGCTTCTCTCCTTATCATGCCGCAATGCTTTGCTAGCTAAAAGAGCAATTTACGCGATTGCTGTGACGCATACTATAAGCGGAAAGAACAGGCCCATAGGGTTGAGCGGAGCGGATCAACATGAACGAGCAGAATCTACAGACCCAATTGGACAAGCTGGCGATCATGGAGTTGCCGGCCCTGTATATGCGCGGGCTCGACCGGCTGGACCGCGATCTGTTGCGCGCCCAATTCTGGGATGACGCCTATATGGACTATGGCATTTACGCCGGCGATGCCGACGGATTTTGCGATTTCTGCATGGGCGCTCTGGCCAGCCATGACCGCAACCAGCATATGATCGGCCAGAATATCGTCGAGGTTGAAGGCGACACCGCGTTCGGCGAGGTCTATTTTCAGGCCTATCACCGGGTCACGAATGAACAGGATGAACTCCGCGATATATTCATCTGCGGCCGCTATGCTGACCGTTATGAGAAGCGCGATGGCATATGGAAATTCGCCTATCGCAGCGAGATTGTCGACTGGGCACGCGATGACCCGGCGACAGATGCTTTTCTCGCTGGATCGGGAAATATCTGGGGCGAGCGCAAGCCCAATGACCCGATTTACAACCGCATCGCGATGACCAGACCGGAGAATATATGATGTCGCTGAATCTCACAAAAGCTTCGGATATGGACCTGCCAAAGGGCGACGCCCGCTGTCCGGGTCCATCCTATCAGGACATATTGGACGCCGATGGATACCAGGTGCCGGACGCAATGCGATCCGAGCAATATGAATTTCTCGGTGACGAAGACATCGGCTTCGAACGCTATGTCAGCGAAGATTTTGCTCAAGCCGAAATCGACCAGATGTGGAACCGGACCTGGCAATGGGCCTGCCGCGAAGAGCATATCCCGGCCAAGGGTGATCGCTATGTCTATGATGTCGGCCCCTATTCAATCCTCGTCGTGCGCGGCGATGATATGCATATCCGCGCCTTCGTGAACTCCTGCCCGCATCGCGGTATGCAGTTCGCGTCCGAAGGCAGCACCGGCGTGCGCCGCCCAACCATCCGCTGCCCGTTTCACGGCATGACGTTCAATCTTGATGGCTCACTCAACGAAATACCCTGCCGCTGGGATTTTCCGCATCTGAGCGAAGCGAATTTCCGGCTGACCGAGATCCAGTGCGATATTTGGGGCGGTTTCGTCTTCATCAACATGGACACCGACGCCGGACCGCTTGCGGACTATCTGGAGGTTGTCCCCGACCATTTCAAACTTTGGCC
>JAGPVK010000318.1 GCA_018067055.1 Sphingomonadales bacterium
GGCGTGCTCACGGAAAAACTGCGCATGCCGCCGCATGTTGCCGGCGTGATCGTCAACCGGATCAAGGTGATGGCGCGGCTCGACATTGCCGAGCGGCGCATTCCGCAGGATGGCCGGATCAGCCTGACCTTGGGCGGGAAATTGCTCGATGTCCGCGTCTCGACGCTGCCAAATAGAGCCAGCGAACGGGTGGTGATGCGGATTCTAGACAAGGAAAGCGCCGGGATCTCGCTCAATCTGCTTGGCATGTCGGAAAGCACCCATGCGATATTGACCGATGCGCTTAGCGAACCCAATGGCATCATCCTGGTGACCGGGCCAACCGGTTCCGGCAAGACGACAACGCTCTATGCCGGGCTAAAGCAGCTCAATGACGGCAGCCGCAACATCCTGACCATCGAGGACCCTGTGGAATATGCGATCGAGGGCATTGGCCAGACGCAGGTGAATGCGAAAGTCGGTCTGACCTTTGCTGCTGGCCTGCGCGCCATACTCAGACAAGACCCCGACGTGGTGATGATCGGCGAGATCCGCGACCGGGAGACAGCAGAGATAGCGGTGCAGGCCAGCCTGACCGGCCATCTGGTTTTGTCGACGGTGCATACCAATGATGCGGTCGGCGCGATCACCCGGATGCGCGATATGAAGGTCGAGCCGTTTCTGCTGGCTTCGACCCTGCGCGCGGTGGTTGCTCAGCGTCTAGTGCGCAAGCTGTGCGAACATTGCCGGACGCCGATCCAGGCTGATGGCTCGCTTGCCTCGCTGCTCGGTTTTGACAATGGCACGGTGGTCTACCGCGAGACCGGCTGCGAGCATTGCAGCCAGACCGGGTTTCAGGGCCGGATCGGCGTGTTCGAGGCGATACGCATTGATGACACGCTGAGAAAACTGATCAACGATGGCGGCGATGAAGCACGCATTGCCTCCCATGCGTTCCTGCGCCAGCCCAATCTCGGCTCCGCCGCCAGAGCGCTTGTTCGCGAAGGCCTGACCACTGCCGAAGAGGGGATCAGAATATCGAGGCGCGAAAGCGAAGTGCTGGTAGGCTAGCTCTTCCCATCGGCGCATCACGGCGTTACTATCTCGCATGACCGATCAATCGACAATGACCTATGCGCGCTATCTGGCGCTCGACACCCTGCTGGATGCCCAGCATCCCCGATCCGATCTGGACGATGAGATGCTGTTCATCATCATCCACCAGACCAAGGAACTGTGGCTCAAGCAGATCATCCGCGAGATGCGCTTCGCCAAGCAGCAGATCAACGCGGATGCGCTGGTGCCAGCCTATAAGGCACTGGCGCGGGTCAGTCGCATCCAGGCGGTGATGACGCTGAGCTGGGACGTGCTGTCGACGATGACGCCCAGCGATTACACCCGCTTCCGTCATGTGTTGGGGCCGAGTTCCGGTTTTCAATCCGACCAGTTCCGCACCGTCGAATATATGCTTGGCCTGAAGGACAAGGCCTTTCTGAAATATCAGGACGATCGCCCGGAAGCGAAGGCGGCGATGCAGGCCGCACTCGACCAACCGAGCATCTGGGACGATGCGATAGCGGCGCTGGCGCGGGCCGGTTTCGATATCGCGCCGGACCTGCTGGACCGCGATTTTGCCAAGCCCCACCAGCCATCCGAACAGGTCGAGACGGCTTTTCTGGAAGTCTATCGCAATCCTGAAAAATATTGGGAGCTCTATCAACTGGCCGAAAAACTGGTTGATCTGGATGATGCGATGGCAACCTGGCGGCACAAGCATGTGCTCACGGTCGAGCGAATCATCGGCGGGAAAATGGGCACCGGTGGAACCGCGGGCGTTTCCTATCTGCAGAGCACGGTCGGCAAGCGCGCTTTTCCCGAACTATGGTCGCTGCGGACCCAATTATGAGCTGGAAGCATCTGTTTTCCAGGTCTCTTGCAACCAACCCGGCGCGCCTGCATTTCGCCGCGCACAGCCACCATCTCTGGCCCGATGCCAGCTATGATGGCCATATGGCTGCATGGGACGATGCCGCAGCCCTGGCAGATCAGAAATGGGACAAGATCATGGGGCCGGTCTGGTCCGAAGCGCAGCAGCATGTTGCGGATGAGCTGAAGCTACCCGATCCCGCGAGCATCTGCTTTGCGCCGAATACCCATGATTTTATCGTGCGCCTGTTGTCCGCGATTCCGGCGCGACCGGTACGGGTGCTGGCGACCGATGGCGAGTTTCACAGCTTTCGCCGGCAAATGACCCGCTGGGTCGAATCGGGTGAGGTACTGCTGGAAACGGTGTCACCGGAGACATTGCTCGAAACGGCCCGCATCGGTCAATTCGACCTGATATTTGCCAGCCATGTCCTGTTCAATTCCGGCAGCATCATTTCCGATCTGGACGGGCTTGCCTTACTTGCTCGCCCCGAGGGACCCTGGGTGGTGATCGATGGCTATCATGGCTTCATGGCGGTCGAAACCGATCTGTCGCCTATCGCCGACCGAATCTTTTACCTTTCTGGCGGTTATAAATATGCAATGGCCGGAGAAGGGGCCTGCTTCCTCCACGCCCCTCCCGGCTATGCCGAGCGGCCGGTGGTGACTGGCTGGTATGCCGCTTTTGACGATCTCGCCTTGCCGCCCGGCGATGTAGGCTATGCGCCGGATGGTCGGCGCTTTCTCGGCAGCACCTTCGATCCGTCCGGGCTCTACCGGTTCAATGCCGTGCAGAATATGCTGGCCGCTGAAGGGCTCACAACGGCATTGATTTCAGACCATGTGGCGGGTCTTCAGACGCAATTTTTGGCAGACGGACAACTGGCGGATTTCGAACTGCTCAACCCGGTGGGAGCCCGTCCACATGCACGTTTTCTGGCCTTTCGCGGGGATGGTGCGCCAGCGCTCCACCAAGTGCTGGACGAGCAGAATGTTGTGACCGATGTCCGCGGTGATGTTTTGCGCATCGGCTTTGCCCTCTATCACGATGCTGAGGATGTGGAGCGTTTGACAAAAATAATAGGCCAGCTGCTCTGAACGATCCGCCGTTACGGTTTCACTG
>JAGPVK010000320.1 GCA_018067055.1 Sphingomonadales bacterium
TGCTTTTTTCGTCATTATCACGCTCAAAAGATTCACCCCCAAATTGCCGGGCTTTCTGATTGCCCTCGTGCTGGCTTCGATCGTGGTCGCGCTGCTCAAGCTTCCGGTTGATACGATTGGCACCCGGTTCCCGGATATGCCCGCGACTATGCCAATGCCGTCGCTGCCGGTGGTGACCTGGGCAAGGGTGACCGAATTGCTGCCCTCTGCTTTCACGATCGCCTTTCTCGCCGGCATCGAGGCGCTGCTCTCTGCGGTGGTCGCAGACGGCATGACCGGTACCCGTCATCGCTCCAATCAGGAATTAATCGGGCAGGGGATTGCCAATCTGGGATCGGTCCTGTTTGGCGGCCTACCGGCGACCGGGGCAATTGCGCGTACGGCGACGAATATCAAGGCTGGCGCCAAAACGCCGGTGGCAGGCATGATGCACGCGCTGTTCATTCTGATGTTCATTTTGTTTGGCAGCAGTCTGATGGCTTATGTGCCGATGGCTGCGCTCGCCGCTATCCTGTTCGTTGTCGCCTGGGGCATGTGCGAGATCGACCGGTTCATTGCGTTGCTGCGCATGCCCAATAGTGATCGCGCGGTTTTGTTGCTGACCTTCGGGCTCACAGTATTGGTCGATCTGACGGTGGCGATTGGCGTCGGGGTCACCCTCGCGTCGCTTCTGTTCATGGCGCGGATGAGCGAGACCGTGCAACTGGATAACGGTAACGCACCGGATCGTGATGGCGAGTTCGATGGTGATGATCTGAACCAGCGCGACGACCTTCCGAAGGGAGTTGAAGTATTCCGAATCAACGGACCGGTGTTTTTCGGGGTAGCAGGTGAATTGCTCGATGCGATGCGCAAGATCGGGCGCACGCCCAAGGTTATCATATTGCGGATGCGGCTGGTGCCGATGCTCGATGCCAGTGGGGTGACGATGATCGAGGAATTTATCGAACAGGCAGGTGTCTCGGGTGCGAATATAATATTGTCCGGTGTACAGCCACAGCCGCGGGAAATGCTGGCGCGTATCGGCTTGTCGGATGATGGGGGAGGTGTCTATTTTGCAGCCGATTATGCAGCCGCGCTGCACCAGGCCGAACAAATGACATTGGTAACTGTGCATTAGCCCTGTCCGGAAAAACGGCTAGGATGGTCTGCAGAGAGTGTCGTATCTTAGGGTTTTCAAGGTCGTTACCAGTCGCAATTCGCAAAAATGCTTGTCGGCCAGCCATGCATCTGCCATCGAAACCGGCGATTGATGTTGATCATCCGCAACCGAGGCAATATCGCTTTACCCATGCATGCATATGCCAATCCGACCCGTTTCCTGTCACTTGCCAGGCCGCTGACGCCGTTTTTGCTTTTCGGCGGAATCGCGATGGTATTGGCTGCCTGCATATGGGGCCTGTTGGCGACGCCAGCCGAGCGTTTGCAGGGCGATACGGTAAAGATCATCTTTGTCCATGTACCGATGGCGTGGCTCGGGATGGCGGGATGGTCCGGTATCGCGATTGCCAGCATTTCCGAACTGATCTGGCGGCATCCGCTCGCGTCTCACGCGGCACGCGCGATCGCGGTGCCAGGGGCGTTATTTTCCCTGCTATGTCTGATAACAGGATCGATCTGGGGCCGTCCGGCATGGGGGGCATGGTGGGTCTGGGATGGTCGTTTAACCTCCATGCTTGTGCTGTTTTTTCTTTATCTCGCCTATATCGTACTGGCCAATGAGACGAGCAAGGGCAATGGCCAGAGCCGGATTGCTGCAATTTTCGGTGTCGTAGGTATCATCAATCTGCCGATCATTCGCTTTTCGGTCGAATGGTGGGAGACCCAGCATCAGGGGACCAGCATCAGTATCATGGGGAAATCCACGATTGATGCGCTCTATTTATGGCCTCTATTGGTTTCGGCGATAGGTTTCTCTCTGCTATTTGGCGCGATTGTGCTTATGCGGATGCGCGCCAGTCTGGCGCAAACCAAAGTCGATGCCCGTTTGAAAAGGATTGCGGCCGAATGAACCACTGGCCTTTCGTCTTTGCTTCTTATGCCATAGTGCTGATTGGCACGGCAGCGGTTATCGTGAGCAGCTTTGTCACGATGCGCAAAGCGGAACGCAAGGCAAGCCAATTGAGCAAACGTAAATGAAAGCAAAACATCAAAGACTGATCCTGGTGCTGCTGGCGGTGGTTGCGCTGATCGGCGCCGGCTTGCTTGCGGCCTATGCGTTACAGGATCAGGCGAGCTATTTTTACACACCATCTGATATTGCAGACAAGAAACCGGAAGCGGGTCAGGCCATCCGATTGGGCGGCATGGTGGAAGAAGGCTCGATCCAGCGATCAGCCGATGGCGTCACGGTGCAATTCATCGTGCAGGATGGTACAGCGCAGCAACTTGTTACCTACACCGGCATCACCCCGGATTTGTTTGTTGAAGGCTCGGGCGTGGTTGCGGATGGTCGGCTCGATGCCAACGGCATGTTTGTCGCCGAGACGCTGCTCGCCAAGCATGACGAGAATTACATTCCCCGAGAGCTGGAGGGCATTGATATGACCGCTGGCCAGCACAAGACGGAGACGCTTGTCCAATGATCGCCGAAACCGGCCTGATCGCGCTCTGGTTGGCGGCTGCGCTCGCTCTTCTGCAATTTGCTCTGGGCGCGATTGGCCTGCGGGCGGAGCGGGAAGACTATTTTGCCGCAATCCGGCCGGTGGCGGTGGCCCAGGGTCTGTTTGTCAGCCTGTCCTTTTTGCTGCTGATCTGGTTGTTCCTGCGTTCCGACATGTCGGTCCGGCTGGTGGTGATGAACAGCGCTTCGGTAAAGCCGCTGCTCTACAAATTTGCCGGAACCTGGGGTAATCATGAAGGATCGATGCTGCTCTGGGTCACGGTCATGGGGCTTGCCGGTGCCTTTATTGCATTGTTTGAGCGCTCCCTGAAAAAAGCCACTCTGGTTGCGACCTTGGCCGCGCAGGCTTTTATCAGTCTCGGATTTTACGCCTTCCTGCTGATTTCCTCCAATCCGTTTGAACGGATGTTCCCGATTCCCAAGGACGGGCAGGGGCTCAACCCGCTGCTGCAGGACCCCGGCCTCGCTTTCCATCCGCCGACGCTCTATTTTGGCTATGTTGGTCTTTCGGTGGCGTTTTCCTTTGCCGTTGGTGCGATGATAACCCGCGATGTCGGGGCGGCTTTTGCCAAGGCGATGCGACCATGGGTGCTGGGGGCCTGGATATTCCTGACGCTCGGCATCACTGCGGGCAGCTACTGGGCTTATTATGAGCTGGGCTGGGGCGGCTGGTGG
>JAGPVK010000321.1 GCA_018067055.1 Sphingomonadales bacterium
CCACCAGCCGCAACGGTCCTGATCTCGCCAAGGCCGGAGTCAGTCCAGCCGACATAGACAAGCGAACGGCCGTCACGCGACCAGGAGGGGAAGAGTTCCAGTTCCGAACCGCTGGTCAGGCGCTTGGCGGCGCCACCGGCCATCGGCTTGCTGTAGAGCTTACCAAGGCTTTCGAACACCACCGTCCGGCCATCAGGCGAAACCGCGGCAAAGCGCGGCATCTTGGTTGTGAAGCTATCCGGCGCGACGGGGATTTTCGGATGCGGGGCATTGGACACACCGCGGGTATCGTTGACCCGGAACGGGATCACCGATGAGGTGCTGCCATCGGCCGCCACCCGGCGGATCTTGCCACCGGCCCAGAACACAATCTCGCGGCTATCGGGGGTCCAGTCCATATTCGGATAGACGCCGGTCACCGCCCAGGTTTCCTGAACATCCTGATCGAGATCGTCATAGACCTTGCGTTCGGTGCCGGACTCCAGATCTTTCACATAAAGTTTGGATTGGGTCATCTCGCGCCGGACGAAGGCGATCTTCTTGCCATCGGGCGACGGATTGGGGCGCACAGAGCCTCCAAGGCCGGATACCGCTGTGGTGACTTCGCCGGTTTCGAGGTCATATTTTTCGATATTGAACAGGTCGCTGTTGCTGTCCTGCGCATAGATGAAAGTGCCGCCGGGGGTTATGTTCCTGGTATAATAGACCGACTTGCCGTCCGGTGCGTAGATCGGCTCGCCGAGTTCCTTCTGGTGCTTTTCGCTGGGCTTCTTGACCAGCTGCACGCCGGCACCGCCGGAGACATGATAGATCCAGATTTCACCAGTGCCGAGCGAACGCTGCGTGGTAAAATGTTTCTTGGCCACAACATAGCGCCCATCTGGGCTCCAGCTCGGCTGGTTGAGCAGGCGGAATTCTTCCTTGGTCACCTGCTTCTTGTCGCTGCCATCGCGATTCATGATCCAGATATTGTCACCGCCGCCGCGGTCAGAGGTGAAGGCGATGCGCTTGCCATCGGGCGAGAAGCGGGGCTGCACTTCCCAGGCCAGACCTTCAGCAATCCGGGTCGGCGCTCCACCCGCCATCGGCATCGTATAAATATCACCGAGCAGGGCGAAGGTAATGCTGTTGCCGTCAGGACTGACGTCGACGTCGATCCAGCTGCCTTCGTCGACGTTGATCGGAACCTGCTTGATCGTCGCGCCGGTTGGCGCGTTGACATCCCATTTGCTCTCTGCGGGCTTGTCCTGCGCGAACGCAGCCCCTGAAAAAAGTACCGTCGCAAGAACCGTAGCAAGACTATATTTCATGATATTCCCCGTGATCGAAGCAGATTGATAGCCAACGTCTATTCCAGTTTTCCTTCAGAAGGAACAGCGAAGATTGTCTCCGACGCTAAGTCTTGAAACCAAAATGCTGGTGATAGCTTTCCACCACCTCTGCCAGTGTCGACAAGGCCAGTGTTGCCGGATCTCTGGTCGATGGAATCAGGCCAATCGGCGCGACCATCCGGGCCAGCGCTCCTGCAGAAACCCCGATTTCAGCGAGATATTTCTGCCGCTGAGCATGAGTCTTGCGGCTACCCATTGCGCCGACGTAAAAAGCCGAGGACGCCAGGGCCTGCTTCATCAAGGCAGCTTCCCAGTCATGGTCGTGAAAATAGAAGACGCAGGCCGTCCATGGATCGGGATCGAGCAGCGCGGTCGCTTGCGGCGTTTTTAGCAGATCGGCAGCAATCGCGGAGTCCCGTACCGCCGCGATCACGGCTGGATCTGGCGACAGCACGGCGCAATCGATCCCGTAGCTGGTGGACAGGCGAACCAGGCTTTCGACCGATGGGCCGTGCCCCAGGATATTCAACATGGCTGGCGGAATATGATGCAGGCTAATCCGCGAACCCGTTCGTTCCACGGCGCTCCTCCGCGCTGAAGGTTCTGCGCAGCGAATACCGACGGTTTCGCTATCGAGCATGATTGTCAAAGGTGACCGTCGTTTCACTCGATCGTGCAGATCAGCAGCAAGCGGGCGATCCGCTATCGGGGTAAACAGCAGGTCGATGCTGCCGCCGCATGGCAGCCGGATATCGAGATAGGGAGAGCCGGCACCAAATCTGATTTCGCGGGGCCGCCCGCTTTTGATTACGTCCAGCGCTTCGGCGACCACAGCGGCCTCGACACAACCGCCGGAAAAGGACCCGATTGACGACCCATCCTCCGCCACGGCCATGTGCGCGCCAGGGTTACGGGTCGATGCACCGGTGACCGCAATCAAGGTTATCAAGACTGTTTTTTGGTTCGCTTCCGCTTTGGCATGCAGAAAATGGAAAATGGGCAAAATATTGTTCAAACGCGATTGTCCTGCCGCCTACCGAAGTGAATTTAATGGAGAGGTCCATGCCTCAAACAGATAAATTGGGCAATCGCCATGGGGCTTCCCGGCAGGAAAGGGGTTTGACCCGGAGGTTCGAACAGGTTCAGGGCTTTGAAATTGCACTGCATTTCGGTCAAATCGCCCGCACATTCCGGGCAGTCGCCATTGGATGCGCAATGTTTCTTTTGCCATATGAATAATTCTTATCTTCAAAATACGTAAAAATCTCTCTAGGAGCACTTTAATTACAAAAATTGTATCGAAATATGAGGACGGAATATGAGTTTCCCGCCACGGCAAGGCCTGTATGATTCAAACAACGAGCATGACGCATGTGGCGTTGGCTTTGTCGCGAATATCAAGGGCGAGAAATCCCATCTCACGGTCAAGCGCGGCCTCGAAATCCTGGTCAATATTGATCATCGTGGCGCGGTTGGCGCGGATCCGTTGCTGGGCGACGGTGCCGGGATATTGCTGCAGATTCCTGACGCATTGCTGCGGGATTGGGCTAATTCGGAAAAGCTGACCCTGCCACCGCTTGGCGACTATGCAGTCGCCATGTGCTTCCTGCCGTCCGACCCGGCGGAAGCGGAATATGCGACGGCCCATTTCGAACGCTTCATCGCCAAGGAAGGCCAGGACATGATTGGCTGGCGCGACGTACCGATAGACACGACCGGCATCGGCAAGGCGGTGCTTGCGCAGATGCCACTGATTCGCCAGGCTATCATCGGCAAAGGCGACAACCTGGCTGACCAGGATGCGTTTGAACGCAAAATTCTGGCGATCCGCAAACAGGTTCACAATCCGCTCGATGGTATTGCGGAAAAAAACGGCATGCCCGGCCTGTCGGAATTTTACATGCCGTCCTTTTCGACCCGGACCATCGTCTACAAGGGCCTGTTGCTTGCCGATCAGGTCGGGTCTTTCTACAAAGACCTCAACAATCCCCTGACCACGTCCGCCGTGGCCATGGTCCACCAGCGTTTTTCGACCAATACATTCCCGTCATGGAAACTGGCACACCCTTACCGGTTCATCGCGCATAATGGCGAGATCAACACCGTCCGTGGCAATGTCAACTGGATGAACGCGCGTCGCCGGACGATGGAATCCGATCTGCTGGGTGCCGACCTCGACAAGATGTGGCCGCTGATCCCGCATGGTCAATCCGATACCGCCTGCCTCGACAATGCGCTCGAACTGCTGATCGCTGGCGGCTACTCCCTGCCCCATGCAGTGATGATGCTGATTCCGGAAGCCTGGGCTGGCGATCCGCTGATGGATGCCGACCGGAGAGCCTTTTACGAATATCACGCCGCGCTGATGGAGCCATGGGATGGCCCGGCCGCGGTCGCCTTTACCGATGGCCGGCAAGTCGGTGCCACGCTGGACCGCAACGGCCTGCGCCCTGCCCGCTTCTGCGTAACCGACGATGGCCATGTCATCATGGCATCGGAATCCGGCGTGTTGCCGGTCAAGGAAGATAATATCGTCCGCAAATGGCGGCTGCAGCCCGGCAAGATGCTGCTCATCGACATGGAACAGGGCCGGATCATCGAGGATGAAGAGATCAAGGCCGATCTCGCCAAAGCCAAGCCTTATGCAAAATGGCTGGAATCGACCCAATATAATCTGAAAGATCTGGACCTTGCAGATCTCGACGATGTCGCTGCACCGGATGACAACGAAGGAGAAAGCCCCGCGTCGCTGCTCGACCGCCAGCAGGCGTTCGGCTTTACCCAGGAAGATGTCAGCAAATTCCTGGAGCCGATGGCAAGTGATGGTCAGGATCCAATCGGATCGATGGGCACCGATACGCCGATCGCCGTACTGTCCGGTCGACCGCGGCTGCTCTACGACTATTTCAAGCAGAATTTTGCCCAGGTCACCAACCCGCCGATCGATCCGATCCGCGAAGAATTGGTGATGTCGCTGGTGTCGATGATCGGTCCGCGCCCCAATCTGCTTGGCCATGATGCCGGCACGCACAAACGGCTCGAGGTGGATCAGCCGGTGCTGACCAATGCGGATCTGCTGAAAATCCGTTCGGTCGAAGAGGCCCTGGACGGCGCATTCCGGACCGAAACCATCGATATTACCTGGGACGCGAAAAGCGGTGCAGCGGGTCTGAAAATGGCGATCAAGGAAATGTGCTGGGCGGCAACAGAGGCCGTGCTGGCCGACCGCAATATTCTGATTCTTTCCGACCGTGCGAAAGGCCCGGACCGGATCGCGATGCCGTCACTGCTGGCGACCGCCGCTGTACATCATCATCTGGTCCGGCAGGGTCTGCGGATGCAGACCGGCCTGGTGGTTGAAACGGGTGAAGCGCGCGAAGTGCATCATTTCTGCGTGCTCGCCGGATTTGGTGCGGAAGCGGTGAACCCCTATCTGGCGTTTGAAACGCTGGAAGAAATTCGCGTCCGCCGCGAATTGCCGCTAACCACCCAGCAGGTCGAGCAAAATTATATCAAGGCGATCGGCAAGGGTATTTTGAAGGTCATGTCGAAAATGGGCATTTCGACCTATCAAAGCTATTGCGGGGCGCAGATTTTTGACGCGGTTGGTCTGTCCAGTGAATTTATCGAACAATATTTCACCGGCACGGCGACGATGATTGAAGGCGCCGGTCTGGCGGAGATCGCCAAGGAAACCGTCGATCGGCACACTCAGGCTTATGGCAATAATCCGATCTATCGCAACATGCTCGATGCCGGTGGTATCTATGGCTATCGGCTGCGCGGCGAGGAACATGCCTGGACGCCTGCCAATGTCGCGAATTTGCAGCATGCGGTGCGCGGCAATGACCCGAAAAATTACGCCGAATTTGCCCAATCGATCAACGAACAGAGCGAACGTCTGCTGACCATTCGTGGGTTGATGGAGCTGACCAAGGCCCACGAACCGCTCGACATTGACGAAGTGGAACCAGCAACCGAGATCGTGAAACGCTTTGCCACCGGTGCGATGAGCTTCGGCTCGATCAGCCGGGAAGCGCACACCACGCTGGCGATTGCGATGAACCGGATTGGCGGAAAATCCAATACCGGCGAAGGTGGCGAGGAAACGGATCGCTTCACTCCCATGGCCAATGGCGATTCAATGCGATCTGCGATCAAGCAGGTCGCCAGTGGCCGTTTTGGCGTGACCGCCGAATATCTGGTCAATGCCGATGATATCCAGATCAAGATGGCGCAGGGTGCCAAGCCGGGCGAAGGCGGGCAGCTGCCCGGCAGCAAGGTCGACAAGAATATCGGCAAGGTTCGCCATTCGACACCTGGCGTCGGCCTGATTTCCCCGCCACCGCACCATGATATCTATTCGATCGAGGATCTGGCGCAGCTGATCCATGATTTGAAAAATGTGAACACGGCGGCCCGCATTTCGGTGAAGCTGGTTTCGGAAATCGGCGTCGGCACGGTTGCTGCGGGCGTATCCAAGGCGCGCGCCGATCATCTGACCATTTCCGGCTATGATGGCGGCACCGGGGCTTCTCCCCTAACCTCGCTGACTCATGCCGGTTCGCCATGGGAAATCGGTCTGGCCGAAACGCAGCAGACCCTGTTGTTGAATGGACTACGCTCGAGAATATCGGTGCAGGTCGATGGCGGTCTGCGGACCGGCCGCGATGTTGCCATTGGCGCTCTGTTGGGTGCTGATGAATTTGGTTTCGCAACTGCGCCGCTGATTGCCGCCGGTTGCATCATGATGCGCAAATGCCACCTTAACACCTGCCCGGTCGGCGTCGCCACGCAGAATCCGGAACTGCGCAAGAAATTCACCGGGCAGCCGGAATATGTGATCAACTATTTCTTCTTCGTCGCCGAAGAGTTGCGCCAGATCATGGCCGATATGGGCTTCCGGACGATCGAGGAAATGGTCGGGCGGGTTGACCGGATCAACATGAACAAGGCGCTGAACCACTGGAAAGCGGAAGGGATTGATCTGTCCCGTCTGCTGCATCAGGTTGATCTGCCGGAAGGCGAAACGCTCCATCAGACGATGACACAGGATCACGGGCTTGACGCTGCACTGGATCAAGACCTGATTGCTGCAGCGGCTCCCGCCCTGGAAAATGGTCAGACTGTCAAGATCGAGCGTAAAGTGAAAAACGTCAACCGGACCGTCGGCGCGATGCTGTCGGGCGAAGTGGCGAAAATATACGGGCATACGGGCCTGCCA
>JAGPVK010000322.1 GCA_018067055.1 Sphingomonadales bacterium
GGGGTTGCCAATGGCAATCACCCAGTCACCAACCCGGGCAGACGCACTGTCTCCGAATTTGACGAACGGAAAGGGCTTGTTGGCCTTGATCTTGAGCACCGCAATATCCGATGCCGCATCGCGGCCGACAAGTTCCGCCTCATATTCGGTGCGGTCCGGCATGATCACGGTGATCGATTCGATGGTTGCGTTGCGGTTGCCCGGTGCCACCACATGGTTGTTGGTGACGACATAGCCATCGGCCGAGATGATGAATCCTGATCCCAGCGACTGTGCTTCACGGGTTTGTTCCCCGCCACCGCCGCCCTGGCGATTGCCGAACAGACCATCAAACGGGGTGCCGGCGAAAGGATTGTTATTGCTGACGCGGACGCGCTGGGTGGTCGAGATGTTGACGACGGCTGGTTGTAATTGTTCGGTCAGGTCTGCAAAGCTCATCGGCGCGCCTGCGCGCGGCGCAAGGTTGCGGATCACGGCGCTGTCATTTGCGGCGGTTTGAGCTCCAGCCGGACCAATGCCGGTCAAGGTTGCTGCACTGCCGGCCAAAAGCAAAGCTGCTGAAATTCCGTAAGCGTAACGCACTGTCATTTTCCTCTCAAATTCCTGACGGGACAAATATAAGTTTCCCGCCAAATTCTTTCAATTTCCCCAAAAAATATTGGCGCAATTTTCATGAACAGACATTGAATATTCGCATATTTGTTCAGGGATCATAATCGCGGAACGCGGGATATTCCCGATGCCCTTATATTTGGGTGCGAGCCAATCGTTTCGCAAGCCGCAAATCGGCGTTTGGCAGAAAAAATCCGGCTTTCGATAGAAAAGATGACATTTGTAGTCGAAAGCGGCAGCCGGGGCTTCTGCAAACGCTAAAACTGAAACGGGCCGTCGGTGGCAAACCGGGGCTTTTCCGTAAATCCCAAGGCATCATTGGCCAAGGCGGTGTCAAAAAATTCGTGAACCGACGCTATTTTCCCCTCTCGGAACGAGAATATATGCGCATAGCGCTGATCATAGCGTCGCCCGCTGCGGGTCATGCCACTGGCTTCCATGATCGCGGTTGCGCCATCCGGTCCGTCGTTCATCACCCGCCATTTTACAGCGAAGCGGAACTTCTCGAAATCCAGAGGCTCGAACACGGCAGGCAGAACCTGTTTCAGGGCAGCAAAGCTTTCGTACCGGCCGGAAATAATCGTGTTTCCCGACACATTATAGACGACGTCCGGGTGATGCAGCGCCTCGAAACCATCAATGTCCATCGCCGACAAAGCGGTATAATAAGCGTCAACTATCGCGCGGTTCGTGTCCAAAGCGCTTTACTTGCCCCGGAACTGGCGCAGATATTCATTGTCAGGCGAAAGCACGAAAGAACTCTGCGGATCATCCGGACCACCGCCCTGGAAGGTCGTTTCATAGCTCTTCATGGCGCGGTAGAAATCATAGAAATCTGCATCCTTGCCAAAGCTTTCGGCATAGGTCCGGGCGGCGCTGGCATCGGCCTCGGCGCGGATGATCTGTGCCTGCTTCGCGCCTTGCGCCCGGATCGTCCGTGCTTCCTGATCACGCGCCGTGCGCATCCGTTGATAGGCGCTATCGAGCGGCGTACCGTCGGGCAAGTCGGCCCGTTTGATCCGCACGTCGACAATTTCGGCTCCATATTGGCGGGCAACCCGGTTGAGGCCGGCCTGGATATTGTCCATCACCTGACCGCGCTCCGGACTGAGCAAAGCGGCAAACGGGCGTTTGCCGAGCTCGTTTCTCAGTGCCGAGCCCAGAATCGGGCGAAGTTCTTCCGAAACACGTTCTTCGCTGCCGGCTGCGATATACATGCGCAGCGGATTGGTGATCCGGAACCGGGCAAAGGCGTCAACCTGCAAGCGCAACTGATCGGTGGACAGCACTTGCTGCTGTTCCATCTCGACGTCGCGAATGCGCTTGTCGATCCATACCACCTGTTCCAGAAATGGAATTTTCATTAGCAGCCCGGCGCCGGTCTGACCGAACGGGACATCATTCTGGTAGCGATTGATGATACGCACCGGTTCACCAAAGCGGACAACCACGCCTTGCCTTGTTTCCGGCACGATGATCAGCGTGTTCAGCAATGTGAACAGCAGCGCGATGACGATGATGCCAAGCGCAACGGGATTTTTCATTATCGGTCCCATTATTTGCCCTCCACGGTTGTAATCGCGGGTTGCTGCGCGCGTTTCTTCAACTCCGGCAAGGCCAGATAGGGCGTCACGCCTCTCGCCTCGATGACCGTCTTGTCGACTTTCGACAAAACGCGCTCCATCGTTTCATAATACATGCGCTGCCGGGTCACTCTGGGAGCAAGACGATATTCTTCATAGACCTTGTCAAAGGCAGCCGATTCACCCTGCGCCTGAGCGGTCAGCTGCTGTGCGTAGGCCCGTGCTTCGTTGAGATAGGTTTGCGCCGTCTGCTGAGCGGCTGACACTTCCTTAAACGCGTCGTTTACCGCAGCTGGCGGATCGGCCTTCTTGATCGCGATACCGCGAATGACCACGCCGGCACCATAACCATCGAGCAGTTGCTGCATATTCTGTTCCACCGTCTGTTCGATTTCGGACCGTTCGGAACCGATCGTGTCATCCAGCGTAAAATTGGCAACCGCCGCCCGCATCGCCGCTTCCGCGACTTCCTTGATCGTCTCTTCCGGTTCGGCGATCTGGAACAGGAACAGCTCGGGGGCCTTGATGTTCCAGCGCACGGAATAGGCAAGATCGACAATATTCTGATCGCCGGTCAGGATCAGCTTTTCGGATTCGCCTTCGGGGATATCGATCGTCCGGATTTCCTCGACGTCGAGTTTTGTGACTTGCTCCATCGGTGTGGGAAGCGTGAAATGCAGACCGGGTTGCAGGGTCCGCGAATAGGAACCCAGAAGGGTGACCACGCCGCGTTCCTGAGGACTGACGCGATGGATACTGGTCAGCAAAACCCAGAGAATGATAAAGGCAATCGCCATCAGCGGCCACCAGGATCGTCCGCCCGGACGCTTGGGAATGCCGCCTCTGAAGCCGCCGCCCGTGCCTCTCTTGAACAATTCTTCAAGCGAGCTGGCACCCTTGCGTCCGCCACCGGAAGACCCGCCGGGAGGGTTGCCCCACGGGTTGCGGGGGCCGCCGCCATTGCCGCTGCCACCATCGTTGCCGTTATCACCATTATTGCCCCAGGGGCCGGCCATGTTCATTATTGCGCCCAAAATCGATTTGCGACGCGCTCCGCCGTCAATATTTTTATCCATAGTTTCTTTATAGGTAGCACGCCGCCAGAAAAACAGTGTCAATCCGAGAAAAGTGTAACTATGTCGATCCGATGACCGATATTAACTCAATCGAAGCAGCGCTCGACAGCGTTGCCAAGGGCCGTTTCAGTGCCGTAAAATTTGCAGATGGCCGCATCACTCTGGTGCTCAACGTTGGTGGTCTTGATGTGCGCGAGCGCGGCCAGATCGAGATTGCCGTGAAAGGCAAGTTGCTGGAACTGGACGGCGTCGAGAAGGTCGACGTCGCGATGACCGCCGAGAAAGTCGAACGGCGTTTGATTGCCGTGGCCAGTGGCAAGGGCGGCGTCGGAAAATCCACATTGTCCGCCAATCTGGCGATTGCCATGCAGCTTATGGGCCGCAAGGTCGGGATGGTGGATGCTGATATATATGGCCCGTCCCAACCCCGCCTGCTGCATTGTGAAGGACGGCGGCCCGAGGCGGAAGGCAAACAGCTGATCCCGGTGCCGAATGAATATGATGTGCCGGTGCTGTCGATGGGGCATCTGGCGAAACCCGGTCAGGCGATCGCCTGGCGCGGGCCGATGGCGGGCAAGGCGCTCGAGCAGCTGATCGACGCCCATTGGGGGGATGTCGAGGAACTGATCGTCGATATGCCGCCGGGCACCGGTGATGTGCAGCTGTCGATGATGCAGAATCACAAGCCGGTTGGCGCGGTGATCGTTTCGACACCGCAGGATCTGGCACTGATGGACGCAACCCGGGCGGTTGACCTGTTCAATCAGGCGAAGATCCCGATCATCGGTATGGTCGAGAATATGTCCGGCTATCAATGCCCGCATTGCGGCGAGCTGAGCGATCCTTTCGGTGCAGGTGGCGCTGAAGCCGCAGCGAAGACCATGGGCATGCCGTTTCTCGGCAGAATCCCGCTGGACATCGAGATCCGCAAATCCAGCGATGGTGGCACGCCGCCAGCTTATTCCGATGGGGTGCAGGGACAGGCGTTCCGTGATATTGCCAGGAAGCTCGCGACATGGCTGGATAATCAATAGCCGGAAGGAAGCGCATCATGTTGCTGGAAAGCGATCAGGAAATAGCTGCATTGCTGACGTCGACCAGGCGAATCGCCCTGGTCGGCGCATCGGCCAAATCCGGGCGCGCAAGCAACGAGGTCATGCGGTTCCTGCTCGATCAGGGTTATGACGTGACGCCGGTTAATCCCGTGCTCGTCGGCCAGTCCCTGCATGGTGTGGCGGTGGTGGAATCGCTGGCAGATATCGAAGGCGACATTGATATGGTCGATATTTTCCGCAATAGTGCAGCCGCTGGAGATGCCGTCGATGAGGCGATTGCGGCAGGCGCCAAATCGGTCTGGATGCAGCTGGGCGTCATCAATAGAGCGGCGGCCGGCCGTGCGATCGACGCTGGTCTGAAAGTCGTCATGGACCGCTGTCCGAAAATCGACATTCCCCGGCTGGGCCTGATAAAGAAACCTTATGGCGGTTGAACCTGACATCGAGCAGCCCGAACAGTCGTCCTCCGGATTGAATCGTCGCAAATTCCTGATCGGAGGCGGCGCTCTGGGTGGTCTGGTGGTGGCCTGGGCACTTTGGCCGCGCAGCTATACACCCAATGTCGCTGCGACCAACAATGAGCAGATTTTCGGTGCATTTCTGAAAATATCGGAAGACGGACAGGTCACGGTGGTCGTGCCGCAAAGCGAAATGGGGCAGGGCGTCTATACCGTTCTGCCGCAGATTCTCGCTGACGAACTGGGCGCGGACTGGCGCACGGTGGCGGTGGAACCGGCGCCGATCAACCCGCTCTACAGCAACCGTCTGCTGGCCGAGCAATGGGCCGAGTCGCTGATGCCGGCTGGCACCGAAAAACTCGTTGAAAATGCTGCCGTCCGATGGGTGGTCCAGAATGTGGCGATCCGTGAGCAATTCATGGTGACGGCCGATTCCACCTCCATTCCTGCCTTCGCGGAAAGCTTTCGCGAAGCCGGAGCGGCAGCGCGGATATTGCTGACCAAGGCGGCGGCAACCAAATGGGATGTCGCCTGGGAAAGCTGCACGGTCGAAAATGGTATCATCTCCAACGGCGACAAGAAATTGCGGTTCGGCGAGCTGGTTCGCGATGCGATCACCCAGAGCCTGCCCGATCCCGTACCGCTGCGGCCAGCCGGTACCGGCAATCTGATCGGACAGGATGTGCCGCGGCTTGATCTGCCCAGCAAACTCGACGGCTCTGCCAATTTTGCCGGTGATATCAGACTGCCGGACATGGTGTTTGCGGCGATCCGCCAGGGGCCGATTGGCGACACCAGGCTGAAATCGTTCAACCGCGCCGGGGCCAGCAAGATCACTGGCTTCATCGATGTTGTCGAAGGCGACAAATGGATCGCGGCGGTGGCCACCAACTGGTGGGCGGCCAATCGGGCATTGGACAAAATGAGTCCGGTTTTCGAAACCAGGGGATTCATGGCCGACAGCGAGAAGATCGATACCGCCTTGCAAGAGGCCCTGGATGACGGGCCGGGAATCCGCTTCGTGTCGCGCGGCGAGACCAAGGGTGCCTTTACCAAAGAAAATGTGCTTCAGGCTCGCTA
>JAGPVK010000324.1 GCA_018067055.1 Sphingomonadales bacterium
AAGTCTGTCGCGGCGACGGGCTGATCAAGATCGAGATGCACTTCCTGCCCGACGTCTATGTCACTTGCGAGGAATGCCACGGCAAGCGCTATAATCGCGAGACGCTCGAGGTGAAATTCAAGGGCAAGTCAATCGCCGACATACTCGACATGACCGTCGAAGATGCAGTCAGCTTTTTCAAGGCGGTCCCGCCGATCCGCGACAAGATGGCGATGCTGTTCGAAGTCGGCCTAGGCTATGTGAAGGTCGGCCAACAGGCGACCACCCTGTCCGGCGGCGAGGCGCAGCGGGTCAAGCTGGCGAAAGAACTGTCGAAACGATCAACCGGGCAGACGCTCTATATTCTCGACGAGCCGACCACCGGCCTGCATTTCGAGGATGTCCGCAAGCTGCTGCAAGTGCTCCAGCGGCTGGTCGACCAGGGCAATAGCGTGGTCGTGATCGAGCATAATCTCGATGTCATCAAGACCGCCGACCATATTCTCGACCTCGGCCCCGAAGGCGGCGTGCGTGGCGGCGAGATTGTCGCTCAGGGCACGCCGGAAGAAGTGGCGCAGGTCAAGGCGAGCTATACCGGCGGCTATCTGAAGGATATGCTGGCGAAGTGAGCAGCGACCCGGTGAAGCTGTTATTCGTCTGCGCCCGCAACCGTTTACGCAGCCCGACCGCCGAGGCGGTTCTCAACGAAGTCGATGGCGTCAAGGCAATTTCGGCGGGCATCAATCATGACGCGGAAACATCGCTGTCCGGAGATCTGATCGAGTGGGCGGATCGCATCTACGTGATGGAGAATAGTCACAAGCAGAAGGTCACTCGGCAATTTGGTACATTGCTGAAGGACAAGCCGGTCCGCAATCTCGCTATTCCGGACAATTACCGGTTCATGGACGCGGCGCTTGTTGCCAGCATTAAAAGCAAGTTTCCCGAATATTTTTCCTAGTAGCGCAGCACCTTTGCCTGCCAGAGCAGCAACAGCGGGGATAATATTTCCACGAACATTGCGGCGAATTGCTCGGTCGGCGGTGGTCCCACGGTCAGATAGGAAACCGCCCTGGCGCAGCCGCCGATGAAAAAGAACAACATCGCAAAGCGGAACAGTTTCGCCCGTTTGCGGATTTCACCAGCGCTGTAGAAGATCATCAACGCCACGCCGATATAGACGCCCGAGAGATAGCGATACTGATTGTCCATCGCGGCAGTGAACGCATCCCCGCCCATATGCTCCGCCGCACCGAATAGCAGGCCGTTGATCCCGAACCAGAGCGGGATGAATCCGATCAGGAAGGAAAGGATGCGGAATGCGGCCATTTATATTCTCCTCTATATCATGCTTGGCACGCCTGTTGCCCGGCGTGTTCCAACAAGTTCAAGTCCGACGAAAACGCTGCCTGCCTAGTCTCTAGATAGCCAGAGCAGCCTGCAGCTGATTCAATCCGTCGGCTTCCTCGGTCGTCAGCGGCTGCGCTTCGCAACGCGGGTCGGTCTTTTGCAGCGCCCGGATCATCACATCATTGATCGGGATCGGGTCGCAGCCATGATCGGTCTTGCAGATCAGATCAAACTGCGGTGCCGCCTTGACGTGGCAATCCTGACAGCTGTTGCCGAAACGGTTCTTCACCTCGTCGGCGCCTCTTGTCAGGATCTTGGTTCCTGCCGCCGAGATATCGAGATCAAAATATTCCCAGTCCTTGGTGACCGGATTGAAACCCGCCTCGCGCTTGACCATCACTTCGGTTGGAACCAGCTGCACCACCGAGCCCACCGGATAGACGCCGCCTTCTGCTGCGCTTGCCACCGCGACGGTCGCATCAAGATCGCCGTTGAGATTGCCGACAAAGAAACGGTCCACCGGAGTCAGGTCGCTGATACAGCCAAAGCTCGCTTCGGTGATATTCTGTGTTGGCAAGGTCGCGACGGTTTCTTCCTTCGCCGCTTCGGGTTCCCCGCTACACCCTTGCGTGACCATCCCTGCCAGCAACAACGCCGCAGCCGCACGGAGCAGCCGGGTTGATGCTTTACCTTCTGATTCATTCTGCGCCATGATTATCCCCCGATAGACGTGAAGAGTGCCACGCGCCGATGCGCCTGTCAATTTGTTGCGCCGACCGGACCAATCGAGCCGCCATAGGCCTGCTCTCGGCGACTAGAGCCGCTCGAACCGAACCGGCAATCCGTCCCTCGGTTGCGGAATCGGAAAGACCTGCCAGTTCGGTTCGTAATCCGGTCCGCCTTGCAGAACGACGCGGTTCTGGGTCAGCATCGCGTGCATCAATATCTTGATCTGCATATAGGCGAAATGCAGCCCGAGACACATATGCGCGCCGCCGCCAAACGGCACCCAGGCATATTTGTGCCGACCGGCCGAGTTTTCCGGCGTGAACCGCAACGGATCAAACTTGTCCGGGTCGGGCCAGTGCTTTTCCATCTTGTGAACAAATTGCGGGCTGATGCCAATATTGGTTCCCGCCGGGATCGTGTAATTGCGGAAGGTGAATTCCTTGAGCGCACGGCGCGGAATGCTAGGCACCGGCGGAATCATCCGCAGCGCTTCCTTGAATGCCATTTCGGTCAGTTCCAGCTGGCCCAGCTGTTCCACGCTAAGCACCGTCCCGGCTGGAGCCACCGACAGACATTCCTCGCGCAGACGGTCCTGCCATTCGGGATGTTTCGCAAGCAGATAGGTCATGCTGGTCGCCGAGGAGGTGATCGTGTCATGCGCCGCCATCATCAGGAAGTTCATGTGATCGACCACTTCATCCTCGGTCAGCAGCTCACCATTTTCATGGGTCGCCAGGCAGATCTGGGTGAAGATGTCCTCGCCGCCCTTGGCCCGGCGCTCCTTCACCTGCGGCGTGAAATATTCGAGCAGATATTCGCGTGCCTTCACGCCTTTCCACATCTTGGTGAACGGGATCGGCCGGCGGACAACGCCGATCGAAGCCTGCACCTCATCAACAAAGGCCTTGTTGATCTTGTCCGCTTCCGGCCCCCAGGGGATGCCGAGAATGGCGCTGGCGGCGGTATCGAGCGAAAGCGACTTGATCGCCGGGTAAAATTCGAGCTCGGTACCGCTCCAGTCGGCGACGCGTTCCAATATGCCTTCGCCCAGAACCGCACAATGATGCTTCATCGGACCGGGTTTGAAGGCAACCGAAAGCGCTTTGCGATCAGCTCTGTGCCGTTCGAAATCCATCAGCATCAGGCCACGCGGAAAGAGATTGTTGAGCACCGGGCCCCAGCCCTGTTCACTGGAGAATATCTTGTCCTTGTTGAACATCACCAGTTCGGTCGCGTCGGCACCGAGCAGCATGACATTCTGCTTGCCGAAGCTGAAGGTGCGATAGACCGAACCATAGCGTTCGAACATGAATTGGCCAAAACCGATCGGGTCCTTGATCACTTTCAAGGTCGTCCCCACGAAGGGCAGGCCCTGCTCGCCAGGAATATGGGCCAGTTGCTCTTCGCTGGGCGGCTTAACCCAATGGGGATTGGCGCTTTCCTGATACGGGTAACCGTGGGATTTTGCTGCAACTGTGGCCAATGAAGGTCTCCTGAATGGGATTTGCGCCCATCCTAGCTACTTTCATGAATGTCAGCAAGACACTCCATTCATAAGCTATTCAATCGATTGGCATTAATTATCACGGCAACAAGGAAAGAATCGCGACTCCGGATGGCGGATGAAAGCGGCGTCGATTTTGAGGAAAAGCATATGACCAAGGTTGCAATCCCCCGAGTGATCAAGTCTGCGATAGCAGCGGGCGCATTTTTGAGTCTGGCTGGCTGCATGTACGGTGGCACCGGCTATTATGGCGACGGCTATGTCAACAACAGCAGCTATACCTGCGATCCCTATGCACCTTTCGACGATTATTATGCCTGCGACTACGGTTATGGCTTTGCCAATATCGGATATGGCGGCGGCTGGTATGATCAATATTATTATCCCGGCTATGGCATCTATATCTTCGACCGCGGCGGCAGGCGCCACGCCATGCGCAACGATCACCGGCGTTATTGGGCCAGACAGCGCGCCGAATATGGCGGGCACCACGCAAGAGATCGCAGCCGGTACCCGGCACAGCGGACCGAGCGGCGCGACCAGCGTTATCAGAGTCGCGACGGCATCCGCGACCAGCGTCGCGGGAATTATCGCGACAATAGCGGCGATCGCACCGATCCCGGCACGCGCCCGCGGAGCAGAGCGACGCGACCCGACCGCACTGATCAGGCACGCCCGGTGCGCAACCGCGGTAATCAGACAGGCCAGCCGGACCGCCGCCCGACGAGAGCGGTCGAACGGCCGCAGGCGCGGCCACAACCGGCAACCCGTCCGGCAACTACAAACAGAGCGCCGCGCCCCGATGGCCCTCGCGCTGCGCCAAGAGCGACCCGTGAAGAACGCCGCAGTGTAAACGACGACTAGGCGGTTCTGGCGTTTATTGCCGATGGCGGCCCGTTCCCCGCGAACATTGATTGCAGGCAGACTTTTCCGATCTCGCCAAGGTTGGCAAGTTCGTGCGTGGGCCATTACCTCAGCAACGCTCGCAATGCAGAAATCGCCTCACATAGAGACGTCATTAGGCCTATTTTGTTCAGCAAATGACCCTTTTGGCCCTTCAATTTGACCAAAGCGGACGGTTTCACGCTTCGCAACCCGCTTATTAGTTAACACAATTGTAATCATCGCAAATAGCCTATATCCTGTATTCTCGAGTAAAATTTCGAGGAATTTTGGCGATGGCGAGCGCATTTAGCGACATTCAACCCGACGAATTTATACCGTCGGAACAGCATCCGCAGCATGGCGTCATCATTGGCGGCCCGGCAGCACGGGCAAAGCGAATCGAATATGGCATATTGCTTTCGTCGATGGTGCTGGGCTCTCTCGGCGCCTTGTACTGGACCCTCACGCATTCCACTGGCTGGGTAGAATGGTCTGCCTTTTTGTTTGGCTTTGCGTTGATCAACATGGGCGTTGGTATCGGCTATCACCGCTATTTCACCCACCGCGCGTTCGAAGCAGGACCAAAAATGCGCCTCGCCATCGGCATCATGGCGCAAATGGCCTGTCAGGCTTCGGTGCTGAAATGGGCGGCCGACCATCGCCGTCATCACGCCTTCTCCGATGACGTCGGCGACGTGCACAGCCCCTATATTGACGGTCACGGCGAAAAAATGTCGAAATGGAAAGGACTTGGCATTGCCCATTTCGGCTGGCTGTTCGACAATACGACATCGGACATGAATGTTTACGGCAAGGGCCTGATCGACGATCCGCAGGTCCTGTGGTGCCACAAGCATCGCTGGTCGATCGCCATTTTCTCCAGCATCATCCTGCCTGCGCTCTGGGCGCTGGCATTTGGCGGCCCGGAATATATTATCGGCACCATCCTGATCGGCGGCTTTTTCCGCAATTTCTTCTTCCTGAATTTCGTGATGGGTGTGAACAGCATCGGCCATGTCTTCGGCTCGCAGCGCTTCAAGACCAAGGACGGCTCGCGCAACAACTGGTTCATGGCCTGGATGACCTTCGGCGACGGCTGGCACAACAACCATCATCAGCACCCGCGCGCCGCATCCTCGCAGGTTGCCTGGTGGGAATTCGATCTTAACGGCCAGATCATCTATGCATGGGAAAAAATGGGACTGGTCTGGAATGTCCAGCGGGCCCCTGCCTATGTTCGCAACGACAAGGGCGAATGGGTTCAGAAAGAAGCAAAAATCGCGAAGCCCGATCCGGCAGAACCGGAAGTCATGTCAGCCGATGACGGCGGCGTGATGTTTCCCGCAACAAAGCAGCATCATATCGAACCGGCGGAATAACGGGCCAAAACAGCTTCCCGCCAATGTGGCCACTAATGTGATCGCAAGGTCAGAGTGGCCGATATCGCTCCACTGTCCGTCGGGTTTACGCTAAGCGATTCAACCGCGATGCCTTCCCGTTCAATGCGCGCCAGCCAGCCGAATAGCGCCGTCGGCTTGGCTGATTCCACCACCATATTGACCCGGCTACCGGACTGCGGCGTCACCGATGCCACCGCAATGCCGGTCTCGCCTGCGCTCTGACCGACAAAGGCGTCGATTGCGCCGCTGAACTTGACCACTGTCCCATCCACCGGCTGCTGCAGCGCAGCGACCTTGGCTTCGATCCGCGCTTGCTGCTCGACCGCATCGACATAGCGTTGCTCAGCCGCCGTCATCGCGCCGAACGTCGGCCGCGCGATGCCGTAATAGCCGACCAGTCCGGCCAGCAGCAGACCGGCAAAACCGACCAGAATCTTTTCCCGCTGGCTGAGACCGACAAACCAGTTTCGTGCATTGTTTATCATGGCGCTCTCACCGTAATGTCCGCCTGCGCGGAACCCGTGGCATCGGTCCGCGGGGTGGCGGTAATGACGAACCCGGCTTCCTGCACCGCGATCAGCACCGGATTAATGTCTTCGTTGCGGACCGCCGACAATGTCGCCGACACAATTCCGTTTTCACCATAAGCCATCCGGGTGATCGCTACATTTGGCACCTGTTGCAGAGCGGAATAGAGCGCCGAGGCCGGAACCGGGAACATGATATTACCGCGATTTTCGGCGATCAATCGCTGATCCAGCGCGCGTTCGGCGCTATCCGGATTCTCCTGCTCGCCGACCACAGCTGCGGCTTTGGCCAGAGCAGCCTCATCCGCCGCGCTCGCCGCCCAATGATATTTGGCCAGCTGCACCAGCGGAATGGCAAGCGAGATCATGACCAGCGCCACCGCCATCCAGCCAAGCCGGCGCTTCTGTGCTGCTCCGATGGTACGCCGGGTCTTTTTCGCAAACGGCCCGCTGCGGAAGTTCAGGTCGCGCTTTTCTGAAGCGCCCACCATCATCGCGTCAAAATCATCCCCGGCAATCGGATTGATCGACAGATCGGCGAAGAGAAATTCCCGGAGCGCGGGATCGTCAATCGCGATCATATTGCCGGCCCGCAGGACCCGATCAAATCCGAAATCCCCGGAAACCGCTCCATCACTGGCAACAGGCAGCAACCAGCCCGAGGGGATGATCGCGTCGGGATCAATACCAAGCGCCTGCAGATGGATCAGGCCAGCCGCCAATATATCCCTGCCAACCGATGCCGTGACAACGGCGCCCGCGCCATCCATGGCAGCGACGATATGGACCTTGTCGGCTTCCAGACTTTGAGTCTTTGCGGCGATGGCCGCAGCGGCAAGGACCTGATTCTCGGTCGCCCCGTCAATCGCTTCGTGCACCATGATGCTGGTCAGATGCGACGGCATCAGCGCGATCATGCCAATATCGGCTTGTGTCTCATCTGGCCCACAGACCTGCGACGCCAGCAGCGGGTCCGGATCACATCCCCACGCTTGCACCGCGCCATCGGCAACGTGCCACCAATAGAGTGCCTCGTCATCCGTCGCCGGAAAGGCGGTGAGAAGAAGATTTTGGGTCACGCGCTGCCGGTCTTATTCGGCGTAGATATCGGCATTGTCATCTTCACCACCTGGCGCCCCGTCGGCACCCAGCGAGTAAAGATCAAAACCGGGACCCTGACGGCCGGGATTATCA
>JAGPVK010000327.1 GCA_018067055.1 Sphingomonadales bacterium
CGCGCCGACAATCTGCTTGATGCCGACGTTGAAGCAGACACAGAGGATCGCGCCTTTGTCCGGCCCGGCAAGTTTCGGGCGCGCTGCGAGCAAGGATGGAGCATCCACATGTTCGTTGGTGACCAATTGTGCCGCAATCCATTCCCGCGACGGAAGTTGACCGTAGCGCGTCACGAAAAGCGCTGCCGCCAGCCTGCCTTCGCTATCGCGCACGGCAATCCGCCGCATCCCGCGCTTCATGTCTACTGCTTCGAGACGGTCGCCATCTGGCAACAGTCCGTCAACGTCAATATTGCCGACGCTCGCCATTTCGGTGAGCCATCCGCCCGCTATCCTTGCGCTCGTCCAATATAGCAGGGCTGGCAATGCCGGTCGATTGCTGCTGACCAGGAAGGCCCGCCATTCCGATTCGACCGCTTCGATATTGCACGGACTGTTTTTATACGCAGGTTGGCCCGAAACCGGGTCGACCGTTTGATCGGGCAACCGGTTGGCGCGGCCTCCGCCGCTTATCTGATCGGTCCAGTGCATCGGGACGAACATCTCGCCTTTGCGTTGTGCGTCGGTAATCTGCACCCGAAAAATGCTATTGCCTTGCGGCGTCATGATCCGCGCCAGAGTGCCATCATAAATAGCGCGCTCCGCTGCGTCATCCGGGTGAATGTCGACCAGCGCTTCACGGCGATGTTGTGACAGTCGGGGACTGAGACCCGTTCGGGTCATCGTGTGCCACTGGTCCCGATAGCGTCCGGTATTGAGACGGAGCGGGAATGTGCGGTCAACCAGAGCAACGACGGGGGTAGCAACGGCAACCAGTCGCGCCTTCCCATCGGATGTGGTGAATTTGCCATCGGCAAAAGGAGATGCGCCACCCCAGGCTTTCGGCACCCAATCGTCATATTCGCCATCGCTGGTGTCGGCCCATTCTGATATATCCAGTTTGCGCTGGCCGTCGTTGCGAAATCCGGTTTGCGCTGCATATTCACGGAAGACAGCAGCCGGCCCGTCGAAGGAAAATGCGTCGCCAAATCCCATGCGGCGAGCGACCTCCTGCACGATCCACCAATCGGCTTTCGCCTTTCCCGGCGGCGCAAATAGAGGACGCTGACGACTAATGACCCGCTCGCTGTTGGTGACGGTGCCGGCTTTCTCGCCCCAGGCAAGCGCTGGCAGTTTCACATCGGCATAAGCGGACGTGTCGGTTTCGGCGATGACATCGGACACCACGACAAAATCGCAGCGGTTCAATGCCTCGCGGACATAATCTGCATCCGGCATCGAGACCGCCGGATTGGTTGCCATCACCCAGATCGCCTTGACTTTTCCATCATGCACATCGCGAAACATGTCGACAGCCTTGCGGCCCGGTTGTCGTGCAATGGTCGGACTGTTCCAGAAAGACTGCGCTGCATCGCATTCGGCATCAGAAAAACCCATATGCGCAGCCAGCATCGACGAAAGCCCACCGACCTCGCGCCCACCCATGGCGTTGGGCTGGCCTGTAATCGAAAATGGCCCCATGCCGGGCTTGCCAATCCTGCCAGTCGCAAGGTGCAGATTAATAATGGCATTGCCCTTGTCGGTGCCACCGACCGATTGATTTGCGCCTTGGCTGAACAGGGTCACCACTTTGGGATGGGCGGCGACGAGATCGGCAAGTTGATCGAACAATCCCGGATCGATACCCGCCGCTGCCGGATCGTCCGTCAACCGGTTCCAGAATCCGGTCGGTGCTGCGACATGATCGCGCAGATAGTCTTCATCCAGCAATCCTCTTGTCATCATCTCGGCGAGCAAGCCGTTGAACAATGCGACGTCTCCGTCGAGAGCGATCGGCAAATGGAGATCGGCGCATTCGGCTGTTTCGGTGCGGCGCGGGTCTATAACGACCAGTTTCGTGCCATGTTCGGCGCGCGCTTTTTCGATCCTTTGCCAGATCACCGGATGGCACCATGCTGTGTTCGAACCGACGAGGAGGATGAGATCGGCTGCTTCCAGATCATCATAGCTGCAGGGCACCACATCTTCGCCAAAGGCCCGCACATGGGCGGCGACCGCGCTGGCCATGCACAGGCGGCTATTGGTGTCGATATTGGCGCCGCCGATAAAGCCTTTCATCAGCTTGTTGGCGACATAATAATCTTCGGTCAGCAACTGGCCGGAAACATAGAATGCAACGCTGTCCGGGCCATGTTCGCGCACCGTATCGGCAAAGCGCTTTGCCACCAGATCGAGCGCATTGGCCCATTCTACTCGCTCGCCGCCAATTTCCGGATAAAGCAGGCGCCCTTCCAGACTCACTGTTTCCGCCAGATGAGTGCCCTTGGAACAAAGCCGTCCGAAATTTGCCGGATGTTCCTCGTCACCTTTGATCACAACTTCACGATCACCGGTGATTTCGGCTTTAATACCGCAACCGACGCCGCAATAAGGGCAAGTGGTACAAATTTTTGTCACGCGACCCCGGCCAAAGTAGCAGCGCGTTCGATATAGATCCGGCCTGCATCAATTTTTACCGGAATGACCGGAACGCAGCCCTTGTCTTCACCCAACGCTTCGCCTGTCAGCAAAGAAATGCGCCAGTTATGCAGCGGACAGGTAACGCTTGTGTCGTGCACCATGCCCTGGCTCAGCGGTCCGTTTTTGTGCGGACATTTGTTTGCCAAAGCATGTATGCTGCCGGTGGCCGTACGGAATATCGCTATCTCCTGGCCACCTTGCACCGGCAGGGTCCGTGATCCCAGCGCCGGCAGTTGCTCGACGGGTCCGATATCGATCCATTTTGCGTCAACCATCATGCAGGCTCCAGAATAGCAAAGGGCCGGATCTCGGCGATATGTTTGTGCAAGTGGCTTTCCGCACCCGCGACACGTTCGGCCCAGGGATCTTTCTGATGCACCGATTGGGCGAACAGAAAACGTTCCTGCAGCGCCTTGCGGCCTGACTGGTCTTCAACAATACGGCCCTTGATATAGTCCATGCCAACCCGCTCGACCCATGGCGCCGTGCGGTCGAGATAGCGGGCTTCTTCCCGATAGAGCTGGATGAATGCCGCGATATATTCGAGCGCAGCCTCTTCGGTTTCGACCTTGCACAGAAAATCGGTGCCACGCAGATGGATGCCGCCATTGCCGCCAACGCTCAGCTCATAGCCGCTAT
>JAGPVK010000347.1 GCA_018067055.1 Sphingomonadales bacterium
TTTCGGAGCACCACCAGATGCAAGCATTCTCGCTGCTTTGCAGTTAAATTCGCGACGCGCGATGACTCTTGCTCGATGTCTTCCAAGGTTAAGTCCCATATTCTCCGATTCTTCTTACCGGCTCAAATGGCGGAACGCAACCAACTCAGCAGGTGTGAAGACCGCCAAAACAGGGTAGAAAACTGTCATTCCTCACCCAAAGGCAGCCAATCGGCAGCGACGATTATCCATAAGATATATCTTGAAATCGCCACCATCAATCGCATCGATCCTAGCTGGAGGATGTCAATGAGTTGAATCTGTTGACGAATTTTCGGAATGCCTACCCGTCACACAGTCTCAGGCTCGGCGATCATATTCAATATGTTCGCCTATCAGGACTGGCGATCCATGCTCGAAGACGCATCATAGAAAGCCATGAATATATTTGAGCCATCGTTCTTTTCCGGACGAAGTGTAATCCTGACCGACCTGGGAAATCGTTGGGCGAAAGCCGAAACTAAGGGAAAAAGCATGAAGCAAGATCAAGACATGAGCCGCGCAATCGCACGCTCACCGCTTCACCGCCAATCCGAAACGGCAAAGTCATCCAATGCCAAAGCGCGCCTGCTGTTGGTGGAAGACCACGATGTGAACCAAATTCTCATATAGGCGATGACCAAGCACTTGGGCTACGAAACCGAATTGGCGGCAGATGGAACCGAAGCCGTCGCGGAAATAACCCGGTCGATAGCCCACGACCATCCGTTCGATCTGGTGCTGATGGATATCCAGATGCCCTTCATGGATGGGTATGAAGCCACTCGAATAATCCGCGCAAGCGGTATTACTGCTGAAACTCTGCCGAATATCGCAATTATCGCAAATGCGTTTGGAGATGATATTCGCAATTGTCTGAATGCGGGAATGCAGGCCCATATATCCAAACCTGTCGACATCTCAAATCTTAAAACCGTCCTGGAACAGTGGCTTGAGCCCAAGAAGCTGGACGGAAAAAGTTCGACGATAAAGTCTGTGCAAAGCGACTTGTCAGATGATTTGGTCAGACGTTATCGTTTGCGCAAAGAAGAAGCGATCGATTGTGTAGTTAACCTGGTCAACAAGGGCATGTTTACCGACAGAGAAATCCGGGAAATTCGGGAACAGTTGCACAAGCTAGCCGGGACTGCAGCGATGTTTGGCGAGCCGGAATTAGGCGACCAAGCGAAGTTCATTGAAGACGGCCTCATGCATTGGAAAATAGTCGACCGACCTCAAAAAATGAGAAGTGCATTGGGAAATTTCCTAGAAGCCGCGTGAGAAGCCAGCCGACAGCTCCACTCTGTTCAACTATTCAGCGCAGCAAAAACAGCCTTAGTCCATTCCTGCCGGCAAATCAGCAAGTCGGGCATGTAGGTGTCCTTCTGATTATAGATCAGTGGAGACCCGTCGATCCGTGAACAGTGCAGCCCATGGGCCCGTGCGACTGCTACAGGGGCGCAGCTATCCCATTCAACCTGGCCACCGGAATGCAGATAGACTTCCGCCTCCCCGCGCACTACCGCCATCGCCTTGGCACCCGCAGAACCCATCGGTATCAATTCACCTCCCAGTCGCTCGGCCACCGCGATCGCTTCAGATGCAGGTCGGGTACGACTGACAACGAGGCGCGGTGGTCCATCACGGCTAGGCAGCGCGCGGATTTCGTCGGTCCGCAGCACAACGCCGCCAGCAAGTCCGGGTAATGCGACGGCACCGATAGCGGCCTCACCATTGACCGCCAGAGCGACATGCACCGCCCAATCCGACCGCATTTCACCAAATTCTCGGGTCCCGTCAACCGGATCGATGATCCAGACACGCGATTTTTCCAGCCGCTCTTCGGTGTCTTTGCTCTCTTCAGAAAGCAGGCCGTCTTCCGGTCGCTGGTGACGCAGGGCATGGATCAGAAATTCGTTGGCGGTCTGGTCACCGGCTTTGCCGAGAGCTTTACCATCAAACATTCCGCTGTCGCGCACTTCGATCAATATGCGTCCGGCAATTCCTGCGAGGTGAGCAGCGAGTTCGGCGTCGGTCATAGCGTTTCTCATTTCAGCGGCATGATTTGACGGACAATATATTCGGCCGCTTCTACTGGTGTCATCTCCACCGTATTTACCCGGATCTCGGGACTCTCCGGAGACTCATAGGGGCTGTCGATACCAGTGAAATTCTTCAGCTTTCCGCTGCGTGCTTTCTTGTACAGGCCCTTTACATCGCGCTCTTCGGCAACTTCCAGCGGCGTATCCACGAAAATCTCAATAAATTCTGCCTCGGGCAGCATTTCGCGCACCATTTTGCGCTCGGCCCGGAAGGGGCTGATAAAGGCGGTCAGCACGATCAGACCGGCATCGGTCATCAATTTGGCCACTTCACCGACGCGACGGATATTCTCGATCCGATCGGCTTCGGTAAAACCAAGATCCTTGTTCAACCCGTGTCGCACATTGTCTCCGTCGAGCAGAAATGTATGGCGATTCATCAGATTGAGACTTTTCTCCACCTCATTGGCGATCGTCGATTTGCCTGATCCCGAGAGACCAGTGAACCATAGCACGCGCGGTGTCTGGTTTTTGAGCAAGGCATGTTCTTCTCGCGATATTGTAGTAGGCTGCCAATGGACGTTATCAGCTCGTCGCAGACTGAAATGCAACATGCCGGCGGCGACCGTCGCATTGGTAATCTTGTCGACGAGAATGAAACCGCCAAGTTCCGGGCTTTCGGTATAAGATTCGAAAACAATCGGCTTGTCGGTATGCACTTCGGCAACGCCTATCGCGTTCAGTTCCAGCGTCTTCGCTGCGAGATGCTCCATTGTATTGACATTGATTTCATATTTCGGTTCGTGCACCGATGCGCTCACCGTTTGCGAGCCGAGTTTGAGCCAATAGGCGCGACCGGGTTTGAGCGCTTCATCACTCATCCAGACGATAGTGGATTCGAACTGATCGGAAACTTCCGGTGGATCACCGGCTGCTGCGATCACGTCACCGCGCGAGCAATCGACCTCATCCGCGAGAGTGATCGTGACCGACTGCCCCGCCACCGCTTCGTCGAGCGTGCCATCCAGAGTTACGATGCTCTTGATCGTGCTGTTCTTGCCCGATGGCACGATGCGAACAGGATCGCCCGGCTTGATGGTTCCGCCCGAAATCAGACCGGAAAAGCCGCGAAAATCGAGATTGGGTCGGTTGACCCATTGCACTGGCATGCGAAACGGTTTTTCCTGTGCTGCGGCAGCCGCAATCTCGATATTCTCGAGATGAGCGATAAGCGCAGGGCCTTTGTACCAAGGCGTATTTGATGATGGTGCTTCGGTTATATTGTCGCCCTTGAAACCGGAAATCGGAATCGCGGTAAAGCTCTCTATGCCGATTTCGGCAGCAAACTGGCTGTAATCCGAAACGATCGAATTGAAGATTTCCTGGCCGAAATCCACCAGATCCATTTTATTTACGGCCAAGATCAAATTCTTGATGCCAAGCAGGTTCGCCAGATAAGAATGACGCCTGGTCTGGACCAATATGCCCTTGCGCGCATCGACCAGAATGACAGCGGCATCGGCGGTCGAGGCGCCGGTTACCATATTGCGGGTATATTGTTCGTGGCCCGGCGTATCGGCGACGATGAACTTGCGCTTTTCCGTCGAGAAAAAACGATAGGCCACATCGATCGTGATACCCTGTTCCCGCTCGGCGGCGAGACCATCGACCAGCAGCGCGAAATCAATCTCCTGCCCTTGCGTGCCGGACTTCTTGCTGTCCGCTTCCAGTGCCGCCAACTGATCTTCAAAAATCATCTTGCTGTCGTAAAGCAGTCGTCCAATCAGCGTGCTCTTGCCATCATCCACGCTGCCGCAGGTAATGAACCGAAGCAGTTCCTTCTTCTGATGCTGGGCGAGATAGGCGTCAATATCCTCGGCAATGAGTGCTTCGGTTTTGTAGATCGGTTCTTTTCCGCTGTGTTGATTCATCAGAAATAGCCTTCCTGCTTCTTCTTCTCCATGCCGGCGCCACCTTCATCCTTGTCAATGACCCGGCCCTGTCTCTCGCTGGTGGTGGTCAGCAGCATTTCCTGGACGACTTCGGAAAGCGACGATGCATTGCTCTCTACAGCTCCGGTTAGCGGGAAACATCCCAACGTGCGAAAACGGACAGAACGGGTGATAATTTCCGGCTTGTGGCCCATGACCTTTTCGAGCCGATCCAGATCATCGGCCATGAACAGACCCCCTTCGTAGACATAGGTCGGGCGTGGAGCAGAGAAATAGAGCGGCACAATCTCGATATTTTCAGCCATGATATATTGCCAGATATCGAGCTCGGTCCAATTGCTGATCGGGAAGACTCTTATGCTCTCCCCTTTCGCCTTCTTGGCATTGTACAAATTCCACAGTTCGGGCCGCTGGTTTTTGGGATCCCAGCCATGGCTGGCCGTGCGGAAGGAAAATATACGCTCCTTGGCACGGCTTTTTTCCTCGTCACGCCTTGCACCGCCAAACGCCACGTCAAAGCCGTGCAAGTCAAGCGCCTGCTTCAGTCCATCGGTTTTCCACATATCGGTATGAAGTGGGCCATGATCGAAAGGATTGATCCCGCGTTCTTTTGCTTCTGCATTTTGATGGACGATCAACTCCATCCCGGCCTCTTGCGCTGCCTTTTCGCGCAAGGCGTACATGTCTTTAAACTTCCAGGTCGTATCGACATGCAACAAAGGGAAAGGAGGCGGAGAAGGATAGAAGGCTTTCTTGGCGAGATGCAGCAAGACTGCGCTAT